>CAZYWQ010000415.1:0-3190 GCA_964651675.1 uncultured Candidatus Sumerlaeota bacterium
GTGCAATTTCATCATCAAGATAAGGAACAACAGCATTATCAATATTAATCTCATATTCATCTTTTATATCATCAAGTTCTGATTTTAAATAAAGTGGAAATCCCCGAATATCCCTACCCATTTTCGGTTGTATCCCCAATTTATAAGCCCATTTGATGGGTGAATATGTGAAAAACAAAATACTCTCTTTATCCACATATCGAATCAACCTTGATTCATATTTCTCAACAGGATAAGACTTCTGAACATCATAAAACAAATACTCTTTATTAAAGGTATATTTCCAATCTATGAAGATATTCTCTTTGATTTTCAATGAAAGCATATAAGTATCGAATTGATTTAAATAATCTCCAAGTGCAAACTGGACTTTAGGCTTCATCTTCCGCTCAATATATTGTCTTATACCATCATTTCTAAATAATTTCTCCCAGAGATCCTTAACTTTAATATACACTTCGATACCTTCATCATTTCGCTTAATTCGATACTCTTTCTCAAACTCGGGATTAGAAGAAAGAGAAGGCAAAGCCCTATCCGATGTCAAATCCACGATTTTCTTAATATAAGAATCATCTTTTGTCATTAATGATAATATAATTGTCTGACCAAACCTTATATAGAAAAGTGATTTTTCTACTTTTTCATCTTTATAAGCAGTGATGAGAATATCTTTGTACTTATACTTTTCCAATTTCAGAAGCGGGAAATATTGAGCAATTAATTCAGCGAGTTTTTCCTCAAATCCAATTCCAGTTCGAGACATAATAATCAGTCCCGGAACCTCATTCTTAGCGGTTGTCACAGCTACAACAGTGTGTTTGCCAAACCACTTCTTGATAAATTCTCTATCGATTTTATGCCGAATATCCGATTCGATCTCTTTTTTATCTTTTTGATAATCCCGATAAGAACCGGATAATTGAATTATATTAAACAGAGAACTTTTTTGAAAGTGTTGAAAAAAATCAGTCTTCTCAACTTCGCTAATCATCGAATCGAGATTTCTGATTGAGAGATAGAACAATGTATCTGAAGGAAGAATTTCCGTGAGGTCTTGCTCAATCTCTTTCGCTCCCCTATACATAGTAAATAAATAGAAACCCAAAAACAATATGAGAACTATAGCTATTATATAAGCAATAAGCTTTATCTTCTTTATTTTAGACTTTGATAAATGTGTTTTCATCGATTACATTATTTAATGGAATCTAATAAAGCATCTTATGTAGTAACAGAACATTGTTCTGTCCAATATTATTTAATGGACTTATAAAGATTAACCATCTCAATAGCGCTCAATGCAGCATCCCAGCCTTTATTACCTGCTTTAGTTCCTGCTCTTTCAATTGCTTGCTCGATATTATCGGTGGTAAGAACACCAAAAATTATCGGAATCCCTGTCTTCAGCGATGTATTGGCAATTCCTTTAGTCACTTCAGATGCAATATAAGAATAATGTTCTGTTCCACCTTTGATAATTGTCCCGAGACAGATGATAGCCTGAGCCTGTTTCTTCTCAGCCAATTTCGCTGCCAAATACGGAATTTCAAACGAACCAGGAACACGAAAAATCCTGACATTTTTCTCATCCACACTATGTCTTTTCAGACAATCAATTGCTCCATCCACCAACTTCGAGGTAATAAATTCATTAAACCGACTGACAATAATGTCAATCTTTAATCCTTTTCCATCAAGTTTTCCTTCGATAAACTTAGCCATAATTCACTCCCTTAAATTCAAGTTTATAATTTATAAATAAACAATAAGTGGATTACTCCACCTTATTTAATAAATGACCCAACTTCTCTTTTTTAGTCTTCAGATATTTTTCACTATGATGAGAGGCAGGAACCTCAATTGGAACTCGTTCGACAACATTCAATCCATATCCTTCAAGCCCAACAATCTTTCGTGGATTATTTGTCAGAACCCTTATTTTATGCAATCCGAGATCGACCAATATCTGAGCACCAATTCCATAATCCCTCAAATCCGCTTTGAATCCGAGTTCCTCATTTGCCTCAACTGTATCTTTGCCCTGATCTTGCAATTCATAAGTCTTAAGCTTGTTCAACAATCCAATTCCTCTGCCTTCCTGATGCATATAGAGTAATACTCCCGTACCTTCTTCGGCTATGATCCTCATCGACTGACGAAGTTGCGACTGACAATCACATCTCAACGAACCAAGTGTATCTCCTGTAAAACATTGTGAATGAACCCTAACCAAAACCGGTTCATCAGTCTCTATCTCACCCATAATCAAAGCCAAATGCAGATAAGAATCAATCTTACTCGAATAACAAATAAGTTTCCACTGACCAAACTCATTAGGAATAGAAGTTTCAACTTCTCTTTTAACTAATTTTTCCTTTCGAAAACGATATTCAATCAAATCACGAATCGAGAAAATATGCAGTTGAAACTTTTCAGCTATCTCTAATAATTCAGGCATTTTTGCCATCGTCCCATCATTATGCATTATTTCACACAATATTCCCGAAGGATAAAGTCCTGCCAACCTTGTTAAATCAACAGTAGCCTCTGTATGTCCTGCTCTTTTCAACACACCACCCTCATCTGCCATAAGCGGAAATATATGACCTGGTTTTGCAAGGTCGGATGGAACAGTGTTTGCATCTATAAGTGCCTTAACAGTTGTTGCTCTATCAAATGCTGAAATTCCAGTTGTCGTTCCTATTCTTGCATCAACCGATATCGTAAAACGAGTTCCCATCTTGGATGTATTTTCCTTTGCCATCAAATCAAGCTCAAGCTCTTTCAATCGCTCTTTTGTCAATGAAACACAAACCAATCCCCTTCCATACTTCGTCATAAAATTAATCGCTTCAGGAGTAACCCATTCCGATGCAATAAAAAAATCACCTTCATTTTCCCTATCTTCATCATCAACGACAATGAGCATTTTCCCATTCTTCACATCCTCAATTGCCTTTTCTATAGAAACTGACATTTTTTTCACTCCTCTCACTCAAAATTCATAAAACTAAATTGACACTACATAAAACCATACTTCTTCAGATAGTCTTCATTAATAATACTCTCCTCCTTTTTATCAGAACCGAAATATTTTTTAACATATTTGCCCAACATATCCGTTTCGATATTCACCTGACTATTTACATTCTTCAACTTCAGAGTTGTATTTTCATAAGTGTAAGGA
>CAZYWQ010000416.1:0-2951 GCA_964651675.1 uncultured Candidatus Sumerlaeota bacterium
ACTGGAATAAAGAAGGGAAACCATATCCACCGCATATCTTCTGCTATAACAAAGATGTTCAAATTATATATAAAGAACAATCCCCTATTCCATTCCGCTACATCGACTACAGAAAAAAATACAAGGTTTCTGAAGTTGAAGTGTATCCAACCGAAAAACTTCCCAAAATCGATATAAAATTACTTAAACTCATCTGGCAGGGCGACAAATATGTTGTTTGCTATGAGATTGAATCATCGGATGATTATAACGGTTACCCCATAGCTATCTGGAGTAACAAAAATCCACCCGAAAACGCTCTCCCAATCCAGGGTGGATTCATTATCTTTATTGACTTATATAAAGGTAGGAATTGCGGATTTTACGGATTTGAGTCTGCCAATATCAAAAATCCCGATTAGTCTAAGAACACTTTTCAACGAATTATTTTACTCCATTTTATCTTTATGGCATTCATCTTTACCATCGTGAAATTGAGTCATAATTAGTATTTTAATTAATTAGAAAAAAAGATCTTATGGTTTTATGTAAGCCCTACAAACCAAATAGCATTGTTCAATATTTTTCTTGACAGAGGTGATGAGAACTTGGTTTAATACTTTTTAAATATTTTAAAAAAGTCGTTTATTCATAATATTACCAAAAGGAGAAAGCAAAATTAAAAGCACAACTCTTTTAATTTTAGCCGCAGGTATTGGAAGTCGTTATGGTGGGTTGAAACAAATCGATCCGGTCGGACCTAATGGTGAAGCTATCATCGACTACTCTGTCTTTGATGCAATCAGGGCTGGATTCGATAGAATTGTATTTGTTATCCGCAAAGAGATAGAATCAGAATTCAGAAAATTCATTACTCATAAATTCGAAGGCAAGATTAAAGTCGAATATGTATTTCAAGAATTGGATAAAATCCCAGAAGGATTTGAAGTGCCTCCAAATCGCACGAAACCCTGGGGTACTGGTCATGCTATTCTTATGGCTGATGAAATAATCAACGAACCATTTGCTGCGATTAATTCGGATGATTTTTATGGGCTTCAATCGTTTAAAATTCAATATGACTTTTTACAGTCATTAAAAAATAATAATTCTCCTCAATTTTCTATGATAGGTTATAATCTACGAAACACGCTCTCAGACTATGGAAGTGTATCAAGAGCAGTTTGTAAATATGATGATGAGTACTATCTGAAAAACATTGTTGAGTATACAAAAATCGAGAAAAAGGGAAATGATGCGGAATATACAGATGAATCTGGTGAAAAAAAATTCATTTCGGGTGACGAGATTGTATCTATGAATATGTGGGGATTTACTCCTGTATTCTTTGATTATTTAAGAGAAGGGTTCATCGAATTTCTTAACACATCGATTTCAGATAATAAAGCCGAGTTCATCTTCGCTGTAGTCATTAACAAACTATGCTCTAACAATACTATCCCAGTTAAAATTCTGGCAAGTCAAGAGCATTGGTTTGGAGTCACTTACCCACAAGACAAGGAAAATGTAGTAAAGAACATCAATCTTTTAATAAAGAATGGAATCTATCCTGAAAAGCTCTGGAAATAATATAATGCAAGCACTCAACGAAATCATAACAGAACAATTTTTACTCAATGGTGAGAAAGTCGATATTCAGCCTATTGTTGAAGGGCATATAAACGACACATTCAAAATAACAACTTACAATGGTCAAACCAATCAGAATTATATTCTGCAAAAAATCAACAGAACAATTTTTAAAAATCCAATAGGTCTAATCAACAATATTAATGCGGTTATCGAACACATCCGTTCCAAATTAATTTCCATGGGCATCAATGATATTGACCGTAAAGTTATGAAATTGATTCCCACAAAAGATGGATTATATTATTTCAAGGATAAAGACAACTCATTCTGGCGTGCTTATTTATATATCCCTGATGCGTCAACAATCACTTTTGTCGAAACACCTGCTCAAGCCTTCGAGATAGCTCGTGCCTTTGGTGAATTCAATTATCTGCTAAGTGATTTTCCACAAAATAAAGTCACCACTATCCTACCCAATTTCCACAATGTTGAAAAGCGATTCGGTGAATTCGAGAAAGTACTTGAAAATGATCCATTGAACCGAGTTACTCAGGCTAAAAAAGAAATAAAATTTATATTCGATCATAAAAAATTAATCGATGATTGGCGCAAACTCAAAAAGGAAGGTGAAATTCCAGAGCATATCGTTCATTACGACACAAAATTCAATAATGTCCTCTTTGACGACAAGACCGAAAAAGCAATTTGTGTAATCGACCTTGATACTGTTATGGTTGGCACCGTACTATTTGATTTTGGAGATATGGTTCGATCCAGCATCAGTTCTGCTACTGAGGATGAACAGGACACTTCGAAAATCAACTTAAGAATACCTATTTTCAAAGGACTTGTTAAAGGTTATTTATCTTATGCCAAAAAATTCTTAACAAAAAAAGAAAAAGATTTTATGGTATTCGCAAGTAGATTGATAACACTTGAACAGGGAATAAGATTTTTATCCGATTATTTAATCGGAGACATTTATTATAAAGTAAATTATCCTGAACACAATCTGGTGCGATGTAAAACGCAACTACAATTACTTGACTTAATGAATCAAAAAGAAGAAGAATTGCTCAAAATTGTGGAGAAATGCTAAATGAGAATATTGGTCACAGGTGGAGCAGGTTTTATCGGAAGTCACATAGTCGAACATTTCCAGAATCAAGCAGACATCAGGGTTTTGGATAATTTAAAAACAGGATACATTCACAACCTCGATGGATTAGATGCGGACTTCATCGAAGGATCGATCACTGAACGAAATATTGTCCGCAAAGCTGTCAGAGATGTTGATTACATATTTCATTTGGCAGCTCTGATTAGCGTACCCGAATCAATGGAAAATCCTCAAGAGTATGTTGAGGTTAATACACTCG
>CAZYWQ010000416.1:2961-3181 GCA_964651675.1 uncultured Candidatus Sumerlaeota bacterium
TGAAAAAATTATGTTTCAGTTCCTCAGCAGCAATTTACGGTGATAATCCTGTTGTTCCAAAGACCGAGACAATGATTCCCGAACCTAAAAGTCCCTATGCCATAACCAAACTTGACGGCGAATACTATTGTAAAATGTTCCACGATGAAGGTCAGTTAAGAACTGTTTCTTTGCGTTACTTTAATGTCTTCGGACCTCGTCAGGATCCGAACAGTCAATA
>CAZYWQ010000417.1:0-3152 GCA_964651675.1 uncultured Candidatus Sumerlaeota bacterium
ATTCCAGCTTGACTATCCTCATTTTTCACAATCGGAATCCCATTTACAACCGATTCAATTACCTTTTCATCAAAAGGGATTTTACCAGCAACCTCGACTCCGTTCTCAATACACCATTTCTCAATCGACTCTGTATTATTTTGATTAATATCATATTTATTAATCACACACATTGCCTTAAGTCCGAAATGATTGACTGTTCCGATTATGCGCTCCATATCGTGAATGCCCGACATCGTAGGTTCAGCAACGATTAAAGCCATATCCACACCTGACAATGAAGCTATGACAGGACAACCAATTCCTGGAGGTCCATCGACTATTATGAAATCACAAGAATTTTTTTCTGCTAAAGATTTTGCTTTTTGACGAACTGTTGCAACAAGCTTACCGGAATTTTCCTCTGCAATCCCTAATTTGGAATGAGCAAATTTTCCATATTCAGTATCCGATATATACCATTCCCCTGAAACATTATCCAACATCTCTATTGCATCTGATGGACACTCATAATAACAAACTGCACATCCTTCACAGGATAATTTGTCAACAACTGCTTTATCATCCTGCATAGTAATAGCATCGAAACGACAAACATTAATACAACATTCACAGCCAGTGCATTTTTCCCTATCTACAATTGCCTTCTTACCGCCAATAAAATCGCCTTTTTCTTTAATATCAGGATGCAACATCAAGTGCAAATTAGCTGCATCAACATCAGTATCTGCGATCACCTTATTTTTAGCCAGGAATGCGAAACTCGCAGAAATCACAGTCTTACCAGTTCCACCTTTGCCACTCAAAACAACTATCGTTTTCATTATGCAACTCTCCCATTCAAACAAATCAAACACTTATATCTGCTTTAACTTCCACTTCTGTCGTCAGAGATTTAGATACCAAACAAATCTCTTCAGCTTTTTTCATAAGATCAGATGCTTTTTGAGAATCAGATTCATCTTTGATTTTAATTTTTGGATAAACCACAACATTAACAAATCTCATAGAACCTTTATCCCATTTTGCAATACCATCAGCATTCGATTTATATGACACAATCGAAAGTTTTTTCCTTTCAGCCAACCAAAGAAATGTCATCATTATGCAGACTTCAATGGATGCCACAAACATATCCTCAGGTGCCCATATTCCACCAAGACCACCACAAAACTCGGGTGGACAGGCCACCTGTATATCAGGCTTTGAATCAGCACTTAAGACACCTTCATGATTTTTTGTCCATCTTACACTTGTAGAATATTTATATTCTTTCGGTTTAATCTGCATTTATTTGTTCCTCTATATCAGTGAAATTTATCTCTCCACCATAAAAAATATCCCCATTCATTATCCAGATTGTATTTATTATCTTTTAACTGAACATCATCCGAATCATCTTCCAATTTAGTCCTACCTCTGTTTTTCTCAGAAACCAAAAATTCATAAGCATTCTGGATGTTCTGAAATTTCTTCTCTATTTCTTTATCACCCGGACTTTTATCAGGATGATATTTCATCGCTAATTTTATATAAGCCTTTTTAATTTCAGAGATACTACTACCAAGAGGTATATCTAAAATTTTATGGGCTAATTTTTCTAACCTAATCTTTTCTTCGAGTATTTTTTTATAATCTTCTTCACTCATAGATGTTCACCACATAATTATTTTCTGTAGGGACAGAACATCATTCTGTCTATCCTGTCCATTATGTCCATCAAAACAAACCACTGTACTAAAGGCACTCTGCAACTTAATCACTACAAAAAATTTTCTATTTTACCAATCAACTTTTTGAATTTATCTCTCCACTCAGGATATTTTTCGACTATTAACTCACCTCTCGAATAAGCTACAGCGATTCTAATATCATAAGGTAATTCCATAAGAACATCGATGTTACTCTCGGTGCAAAAATTTCTAACATCGTCATTTCCTATATCAGCCCTATTGATAATAACACCAGCAGAAATACCCAATTTTCTTACCACTTCAACAGCAAGTTTCAAATCATTTAATCCAAAAGGTGTAGGTTCAGTTACCAAAACACAATAATCCATACCCTTCATTGTCTCAACAACAGGACAGGATGTACCAGGTGGTGAATCGATTATGACCGTTTTATTTTTATCAATATGCTCCTTGACAGCCTGAATAACAGGTGAAGGTCGTGCCTCACCGACATTCATCTCACCTTGAACAAAATCAACTTGATTCACTTTTCCACTTTTAATTAATCCAACTTCTCTTGGAATCTCAGTTATCGCTTTTTCAGGACAGAATCTCGCACATCCTCCACAACTATGACATAATTCCGGAAAGATTAAAACACTCTTCACAAGGATTGCAATAGCATTATATTGACAAACTTCACTACATTTTTTACACAAAGTACACTTTTGGTCATTCACTTGCGGCAACAACACATTCACTTTTTCTTCAACCAAAAAATCAGGTTTAAAAAAGATATGGCAATTTGGTTCTTCAACATCACAATCCAATAATTGCACATTATCGCTAATCGAAACCGCAAGATTTGTTGCAATTAATGTCTTACCTGTTCCGCCTTTACCACTCGCAATAGCAATTTTTAACATATTAACAGCCTTATTAATAGAAAAATGATTACAATTTAAAATCAACCTCTTACCATCTTGGTTCCACATTTTGGACAATCTACAGTATAACAAGGAACGCCTCTTTGATGAGGAACCGTTGAACCGCAGGAAGGACATACACATTCTCCAGCAGGACCAGCTCCAGGTCTACTTCCTCCTTTTCTTCCTCTACCCATTCCTTGTCCACGACCCATACCTCCTCCCATTCCTCCACCACTTCCAGAACCCTGTCCATATGGACCTGTTCCATCTTTTCTTGGCATAAGACTCACCTCTTTCATTATGCTTTAACAAATGATTTTTATCAATATCTATGTTATTTTTTATGACCAATGTCCTTCAACATTTGGTTCTTCGGTTGCATTAAACTTCCCTGCTTTATAGTTTTCGATAGCCTCATTCACCGAACCAGAAACGCCTGTAATTAGTTTTATACTTGCTGCCTGTAAAGTTCTGAATGCATTCGGACCACAATTTCCTGTTAAGACTGCTTCTACGCCTTTATTAGCAACCATTTGAGCAGATTGAATCC
>CAZYWQ010000418.1:0-3151 GCA_964651675.1 uncultured Candidatus Sumerlaeota bacterium
CCGCCGGAGACTATGTCTTTGTGATGGACGATATGGAGAATCCGAATCTGTTGGAACACGATAGTTTTACAGACCTTTTATGGGGAGTTTTTCATTTGACCGAAGAGTTGGACTCAAGAGATGATATTAATAATTTACCAGAGAGTGATTATAAGCATCTTCAGGGCGATATAAAAAGAGCTTATTCCTTGTTGGTTAAAGAATGGCTCGATTATATGAAACATCTGAAAGATGATTATCCTTATCTCTTTTCTCTTGCTGTTAGAATGAATCCTTTTAATTTAGATGCATCACCGATTGTACAAGGTTAGTTGATAAGATTGATATTCACTTTTTTGTGAATATGACTAATTCCTGAACATCAAGATTATGTGAGGTATGATTAAATCCTCTGATGCTGAAGAATTCAATCGCATCTTTCATTCTGGTATTTCCTCTCGAATGAGTTCTACCTTCCATTTTATGGATATTGTCGAGAATATTGAATCCTTTATCAGTAAATTCAGCGATGATTATCTTACCATCATCTTTTATTAATCGAAGCATTTCGTTAAAGACTGATTGTGGTTTATCAAGATGGTGGAGTGAATCTGATGTTATGATTGAATTGAAGTATTTGTCTGGAAAGCTTGTATTGACCGCATCCATCATTATTATCTGGACATTGTCTTTAAGGTTCAGATATTTCAGATTCATTGTGGCAAACTTGACAGATTCTTTATCGATATCAAGTGATATAAATTTATAACCTCTCTTAGCGATTTCAATTGCCTGATACCCTTTTCCAGTGCCTATCTCGAGTATTTTTTCTCCTAAGGGTTCTGAAAGAGTGATTATCTTATTGTAATTTTTGATCCTGTCGAATCCCTGCTTTTTGTATACTTCTATTCTCTCGAGATATTTTTGATAATTTGCCTTCAGTTCTTCTTTATTCATCTGATTCTTGTGAGGATTTAGTTTTTTGTTAAGATGAAATAAGTGGAATTTCTAAATCATTATATAAACTAATGTTTTTATTTGGTAACATCTTTCAAAATATCAAATATCTTAATCATTTTATTACTATGAGTGATGCCAAATGCCTTTTCTAAATCTTGTGAATCATAGTTGTTCTCTAAAAACTCGATTACATTTATGTCATCAGACCAGCAATTGATTATTTTTCTGCAGGGTAAGTTGTCATTCGAACACCTGCAATATTTAAATGGTACTTGATGACCTAATTGAGGACATCGTAAGTTAATTAAATCGTCGTATTTCGTATCCAATTTATAATCCATACCTTTTTTGTTTTAAATTCGTTTTACTTATAAAGAGTATCCATTAAAAAGTCAATGGTATAGTTAGCGGTCTCTTTTAAAATGTGTTTGACATTGGTTGGTGATCGAATAAAATTAAAATTGAATAAAATTTGTTGAAATAGAGTCTAATATATCAGATTCTAAAAAAGAGAGGTAATATAAGATGAGAATACATAAAACAAAATATCTAATTCTAAGTTTTTTATTAACTTTTATAATAACTGCTTTTCTTTCTGCACAAGGAAGGTCCTCAGGTTTAAATCCTTATAAAAGTTCTGGGCGATTAAATCCATACGGGAGTTATGGTGTTAATAGAGTCGAGAACAATAGAGCATCGGAATATTCAAAAAGGCAGTCGAATTACCTTAATAATAGGGACAATGTGAATGAATTCTTCAATTATAGAAATGGATCGGTAACATACAATACAAATTTGTATGATACGGGTTATTTCTCAAGGAATGATGAGCTTGGAAGAAAATATGATAAATTCTACGATTACAAAGCCGGTAATCCAATTTACAAGAAAGACACTTATAATACGGATTACTTTGTTAGGACAGATAATTTCGGGAACAAATATGATAAATTTTATGATTTTAAATCAGGTTCGGTTGGCTATAATAAAGGTTATAAAGATTGGGACTATTATCATAAGACAGATGAATTTGATAATAGGAAAGATAAATATTTTAATATTAAAGATGGTATATATTCGTATAACCAGGATTTTAATGCAGAGGAAGATATTATTGATTATAGAGATACAGAAATCGAACGAGAACTTAATTTAAAAAACGATCGTTATCTAAGTAGATTGGTTGGTGATGCGAGAACAGGTTATGTAAAGAGGAAGTGGGAAGAAGCCGTTTATGAATATACAAATCCTAAATACTATAATACTTACGATAAGACAATATTGTCGCAGAAAGATTCTAATATCGATGTTAGAAGAGATCGGCTACAAAAGGATTACTTCAATAAATATGATCGCTATGGGAATAAATATGATAAATTTTATGAAACTCCTGCGTATAATTCACAAGTGAAGTTTACTCAACGCTCAAAATCTTCAGTTCCTTATCAAAAATCCAGGTCTTCGAATAAATATGAGAGAGATGATCGCTATAGAAAATATGATAGAGACTCAGATAGGAACAGAAGGGATAGAATTGATTCTGAAAGGAGAGACAGAAGAGATAGCCGAGACAGAAAAGACAGGAGAGATAGAATATATACTCCAGATAGACGGGGTCGTGATAGAAGAATGTATAATTATCGTTATTATGATTATCGCTATCCATACAATTATTATTATAGTCGCAGGTCTTATCCATATCGTGGTTACGATCCCTATTACTATTATTATAAAAAAAGACATTATCCAAGCTATTCTTATAAGTATTATCGTTATCCATCGAGATATTATAGAAAATATTACAGAGGATATTATCCCTATAATTATTTCGGGTTAAAATATAATAAAGGGAAATGGTCTTTTGGCTTGAATCTTGGAATAAGTTATCCATTTTATGATTATGATAACTACTACTATTATGATGAATATACCTATGGCGACTATGATTACTATTACGATGATGATAGTTATTATTATTATGTAGGATTTGATAACTTCGATGTACGGGACCATTCAAGAGGAGACAGAGTATATTTTGGTTTAGAAAAGGATAATGATTCTTCATTCAAACGATTGGTTATAGAAGGCGTAAGAGACAAATAATTCCTGAAGTTTAGAATTTGCCAAGTAAGGGGAATTTCATTTGTTCTCTCTGATCGAGAAAGAGTCTGGCAGTCTTCTTTGCCAGATTTCTCACTCTTGTTATATAGCC
>CAZYWQ010000419.1:0-3147 GCA_964651675.1 uncultured Candidatus Sumerlaeota bacterium
GTGGTATAGTGGGTGATGCTGCAAGTGGATATAAGGTTTATCAAAGCACTCATGGTCGAGCTTTTCCACCTGGTACTAATGTGGGTAATGTAACTTCTACCACGATTTATAGTTTAACTCCAGGAACAACATATTATTTTTATGTTTCGGCGACGAATGCTGGTGGAGAAAGTTTTCCTTCAGAGGTTCTTGCAATAAAATTGGCGGTCAATGGTAGCACTCCTAAGTTACTTATTGTGAATGGATTTGATAAACTTGATATTTCCACTCGGATACAAGATTCTTGGAGTGGGAGTACACTCTATCGTCAGATTTTGTTTAGAATGAATACTCACGATTATATTGTCGAGCATGCTAAGGCGATTGATAATTACTTTTCTGCCATAGCCTTTGATTCTTGTGAAGATGAATGTGTAGAATCCGGAGATGTAAGTTTATCTGGTTATGATGCTGTTATCTGGATCGGAGGAATTCAATCGGAGGTTAGTACGACTGATCCTACTGTGGATACATCAATTTCTTCTACTCAACAGACTCAAATAAACTCATACCTTTCTGGTGGTGGTAATTTGTTTGTAACAGGTGCAGAAATAGCGTGGGATCTTGATAGAGGTGGTGGAACAACCTTTGTCGATTCGACACTTAAGGCTAATTATGTGGCGGATGATGCGGATACATTTGCAGCCACAGGATTGTCAGGTTCGATTTTCAATGGTATAAGTATTATTAATTTTGATGATGGTGAGGGTTCGACTTATAAGGTCAATTGGCCCGATGTGATTGATCCTGTTGGCGGTTCAATATCAGCGATGGAGTATAGTACTGGTGGAGAGACTGATCTTGATGAGTTTGACGATGTTGGTGGTTGGAAGGATCCGAATTATTCTGCTCAGACGGATGCTGATGATGCATCTACATTTTCAATAGCAAGTTCACCTGTTCATCAAGGTACTGGTTCGGGTGATTTGTATTATGTGTGGGGAACAGGAAGTCAAATCCGTGAGTATAACTCATCTTTACCTGAGTTCACATCCGATTCAGTCTTCTCTGTATGGGTCTATGGTGATAATTCGGGATGTGAGGTTGCTGTTAATTTGCGGGATAGTGATAATGATCTTGCTAATAATGATTACACAACAATTAATTTTAGTGGATGGCATCAGATTGTATGGGATATTCAAAGTGATCCAAATACTGTTTGGTATTCTGGTGGAAATGGTGTTCTTGATGGTGCGGATGTTCGATTCGATAGTTTTTATATTCAGAAAGGTTCTGCGCCTGCTTCTGGGCATCTTTATTTTGATGAGGCAGTTTACACTCCAAATAGTGTGGGAGGAACTGGGGATATCGCTGCAGTTCAGTATGAAGGAGCATATAAGTTGGTTTATATGGGATTTCCATTCGAGACGATTATGGATGAATCAACACGCAATGAGGTTATGGAAAGGGTATTGCAGTTCTTCGGTTATACATCGGTCACAAATTGGGAAATTTATTAGCATACTTATTATTGCGAATTGTATGAATATCTCTTTTGTTTCTCATCTTACTATTCATTCCAACTGCATCTTGACAATCGAGGATTCATTGTGATAATTTTTTTAAAAGGGGATTAAAAAGATTATAAGAACTAAAGTGAACCGATTGTTGATAAATAAATTTGGAAAATTATTGGCGAGTATTGTTGTTTGTCAGCTTGCTGGTGTAGTTGGTAGTTTTTTTACCAGAATTTCGGTAGATACCTGGTATTCAACATTAAAAAAACCATTCTTTACGCCACCAAATAGCTGGTTTGCTCCTGTTTGGATCGTCTTGTACATTTTGATGGGAGTATCATCGTTTCTTGTCTGGGAAAGAGGATTAGATGATAAAGAGATAAAGAACGCATTAAAAATATTCATCTTGCAGTTATTGTTCAATTGTATCTGGTCGATGGCATTTTTCGGTTTGCAATCTCCCTTAGCTGGTTTTGTGGTAATCATCGTTTTATGGTTGTTGATACTATGGACGATCTTTGAATTCATTAAAATTTCAAAGGCTTCGGCGATATTGCTTGTCCCTTATGTAATATGGGTTAGTTTTGCTGTTGTGTTGAATGGTTCGATTTTAATTCTGAATTTTTGATAAATTATTTTTAAGTTCGGATAAGTGTTTGTGATGAATAAGAAACGGATTAGGGTATTAAAGGAATCTGGTAAGAAAACGGGTCCAGTTGTCTATTGGATGAGTAGGGATCAGCGGTTGAAGGATAACTGGGCATTTATTTATGCGCAGAAATTGGCTCTGGAATATCAGTCTCCACTCTGTGTTGTCTTTTGTCTTGTGCCTAAGTTTTTGAATGCAACAATAAGACATTATGGTTTTATGCTGAAAGGATTGGAAGAAGTTGAGAGTAATTTAGCAGAGAAAAATGTTCCGTTTATTCTCCTTGAAGGTCAGCCTGAAAAGAAAATCTCTGAGTTTGTAAAACTTCATAGAGTCAAAACATTAGTCACCGATTTCGATCCTTTGCAGATAAAAATGGAGTGGAAAGAGGCTGTCAGAAAGAGAGTTGATATCTCCTTTTATGAAGTGGATGCTCATAATATTGCGCCTTGCTGGATTGCTTCTGATAAACAGGAGTTTGCTGCATATACAATTCGTCCTAAAATCAAAAGGGTGTTGCCTGAGTTTATGGATGTGTTCCCAGTAATAAAAAAGCATCCGTTTAAATGGAAAAATTCTTTTGGGAAGATAAATTGGAACCAGATTATTAAAAAACTCAATGTTGATAGAAAAATTCCTGAAGTCGGCTGGATCAAGCCAGGAGAGAAGTCGGCGATTAATGCCTTGAAACATTTTTTAAAGCATAAACTTGCTGTATATGATGAATTGAGGAATAATCCCAATGAGGATGGTCAGAGTAATCTTTCGCCTTATTTGCATTTTGGACAACTTTCTGCTCAGCGCATTGCTCTGGAAGTGAAGAAGTCACCTGTTAGTGAAAAAATTAAAGAGGCTTTTCTTGAGGAGTTGATTGTGAGGAAGGAATTGTCTGACAATTTTTGTTTTTATAGTTTGAACTATGATAGTTTCGAGGGATTTCCGTCCTGGGCGAAGAAAACTCTTAATGAACATCGCAAGGATAAAAGAGAATACGTTTATGAT
>CAZYWQ010000420.1:0-3146 GCA_964651675.1 uncultured Candidatus Sumerlaeota bacterium
GTTAAATATTTAATACCGAGGGATTTATCCAACAATTCTTGGAATAACTGGATTCCCGCCTTCGCGGGAATGACACATCATAAGGTATCATTCCCAAGCCCCAACTTCGATGATATGTAGTGAGGGTCTTTAGACCCGTTATAATTTTATATTATTATAACGAACCTAAGGGTTCTCACTACATTTAACCGTAACATTTTTGTTTACAGCGTAGGCATTGGAAACAAAACAAAAAAATGGTATCAAAACTTGCGCTGAAGCCACGGGCCACCTTCGGCACATTATTAATTCGGTATTTGTTGACAATAATCTTCAACAATGTATTATGCTACAATAATTTTATATGCGATAAATCGCACCGCTACATAATGGTATTTCAGCAATGTTGATTTGGGGGAAAACAATGAATGATATAATTCAAAAACTTCTTAATTCAGATGAACCTTCGGTGAGATTCAAGGTGTTGGTGAATATTCTTGGGGAATCATTGGAGTCAGCTAAAATCAAAAGGCTTCAAAAGGAAATAAAATCTTCACCGAGAGTTAAATTACTTCTTTCTGAAAGAAATAAGGATGGGAAAATCCCGTTTCATCCTTATGCCAAGTGGTATGGAGCTCATTGGGTATTATCAATTCTTGCCGATATTGGGTATCCGCAGGGTGACAAATCGCTCATTCCGATGAGGGAGCAGATATATGATTGGCTTCTTGGTGAAGATCATAAGAAGTATATAAGATTAATTAATGGTCGTGTGAGGAGATGTGCTTCGCAAGAGGGAAATGCTCTTTTTTCCATTCTGAAACTCGGATTGGCTGATTCACGAACTGATGAGTTGGCAAAACGGCTTATTAAATGGCAATGGGATGATGGTGGTTGGAATTGCGATAAAAATCCTGATGCGATTAATTCATCTTTTATGGAGAGTCTCATTCCTTTGCGAGCATTAGCATTGCATTCGAAAATAACAGGTAGCATAAAATCGAAAAGGACTGCAAGAAAGGCTGCTGAAATTTTTCTTAAGCGCCGATTGTTTAAAAGACTGAAGGATGGAAGCATAATCACTGATGGTTTTATAAGACTGCATTATCCTTGTTATTGGCATTATGATATTTTGTTTGGTTTAAAGGTAATGGCAGAGGCTAATTTTATAAATGATAAGCGTTGCAAGGATGCATTGAATCTGCTTGTGTCAAAGAGATTATCCGATGGCGGATTTCCTGCTGAGAAGAAATATTATCGAGCTACAGATAGAAAGAAATCAGGTTTTTCGTTAGTTGATTGGGACGGAACGAGTATAAAGCGTATGAATGAGTTTGTAACTGTTGATGCTTTATATGTACTAAAAGAATCAGGAAGAATTATATGACACTGTATTCTAAGCTTTTCTTGATACAGCCTTCTATATCATAATTAATTATTATTTTCGTTATAATTGTTGCACTTTTTGAAAAACCTGTTTACAAAAACCCTATTTTTATAATGTATGTCTATGTAACCTTGAACAAATCACACATATAGGAGGATTATGATGGGGAAGATGATTGATAATTTAAGATGGAAACCGATGTGGGTTTCTCATCTCGGATGTGTTAAAGGATGTCTGGATTATTTAGGATTGGATGTTTCAATTGCGTGGTTATTTGGTGCGACAGGTCACGCATTTATTCTTAATGTTCACGAAGTGGTTTGTCCAAGCGGTCCTACTGCCTGGAATACGGAAATGATTAAGAAGTTAGGAGGGAATATTGGTTATAGCACTGAGATGATTATGGCTTGGAAATCGGATAATGATTTTAAAGAGAAACGGAAAATTGCATGGGAGAAAACCAGAATGGCTCTTGATGAAGGATTACCCTGTTATGGTTGGGAACTGGATATTCCTGAATTTTATGTTGTTTATGGTTATGACGATGTTGGGTATTATTTTTCTGGTGCTATGTGTGATTCTGGAAAAGGTCCTAAAGCGTGGGATGAATTAGGCAGTTCACAAATCGGTCTCGTAGAAATGTATATTATAAAACCATCAACACCTTCTGATGATAAGAGAATGGTTAAGGATGCGTTAGACTTTGCTTTGGAACATTCGAAAAATCCGCGAAAATGGATGTACCCAATGTACAAAGCAGGTTTGGACGGTTATGATTTATGGATAAAGGCGTTAGAGTTAGGTAAGGCTGATGGGATGGGAATGGCATTCAATTCAGCCGTTTGGAGTGAGTGTCGAAATTTTGCTGTTAAATTTTTGGAAGAGGCAAAGGAGCGTATTAATAACAATTTGGTTTCCTTGTTTAATGATGCGATAAAAAATTATGAGATCGTTGCACAGAACTTGAATAAGGTAGCAGAGACTTTTCCATTTTTTGGGAGAACCCCTGAACATATAAAGGATCAAACTCGTCTCGAAACAGCTATAGAATGTCTCAAGGCAGCTCGTTCAGCAGAGGAATCAGGGCTGAAAGTGTTGGAGCAAATTGCCCTCAAGCTATAATCGCTTACCAAGCGAATTTCTCTAATCATAGTTTGTATCCATTAACTCTTTGATCAATTATTTATTTCATATTGAAGTAGGAGATATAGAAATGACTGCAAACAAAGTATGGCATGAAGAGGATTTTTTTTGGGAGTCTGTAACTTCTGTTCTTTTTTCGGAGAAGCGACTATCTGATGCTATTACTGAAATTAATCAGATAATGTCACTTTGTGATATAAAACCGAAGATGCGTGTTTTGGATTTATGTTGTGGTGTTGGAAGACACTCCCTCGAATTGGCTCGCAGAGGCTTTCGGGTTACGGGAGTAGATAGAACACAGAGTTATCTCGATACTGCATCCCAAAAGGCTAAAGCAGAAAATCTGAATATTAATTTCATAAAAGAGGATATGAGGAAATTCTGTCAGCCCGATTCTTTCGATGCTGCAATCAGTCTATTTACATCTTTTGGTTATTTTGAAAATCCTGAGGATGACAAACAAGTAGCACACAATGTATATCAGTCACTCAAGGCTGGTGGTATCCTTATAATGGATATAATGGGGAAGGAGATTCTTGCGCGTATCTTTCGAGAAAGGGATTGGCGGGAAGAGGATGGTATCTTGGTTTTGGAGGAGCGGAAGATTACTGAGGATTGGTCGACGATTGAGAACCGT
>CAZYWQ010000421.1:0-3145 GCA_964651675.1 uncultured Candidatus Sumerlaeota bacterium
AAATAAATCTATCCATTTCTTGTCCATCAATGAAATCCTTTAATCCAAACAAAAATGTGGAAGAGACACTTGGTGTATTCACATCGGATGAATAAACATTGGATGGTTTTAATTCAACAATCTCCCCTTTATCAAGGTGAATCATTCGGAAATGAATATGTTTCTCTTCATAAACACACTTGTCTGTTATTATTATCGAAAGCAAATCGTTGATTAAATAATTCGGTGTTTTTATCTCTCTCAAACTTTTATCATCATTTAGATTTTCTAATCCTTCATTGACGTAACTGTCCTCAATAACTGTCCTCAACCACTCCTCACAATAATCAGGATTCAAAGATTTTAAAAGCTGTGTATTCTGTAGGGACAAGGTTACCTTGCCCTTGTCTTTTTGATCAACACTTAACAAATCATACTCTTCATACTTCTCCAACAATTCTTTCTGAAAATCCTTTATCTCATTCAATGTATTATTTAGTGTGCCTTCATCCAATTTTATAATCTCGATTAATTTAATTTCCTCAGGCTTAAATGCCAATTCGATAGTATTGCGAGACAAATTTCGCATTACTTCAAGATTAATCAAATCTATAGCCATAAAAGATGCATTACCAAAATAATCTGCATCCAGATGTAACTTCGTTGCTAAATATTTTTCAGAGTTATTTCGCAATGTAAGATAACAATGTGGCAAACTGCCAAACCGTTCGCATAAAATTTCTTTATCATCCAACCTTACATAATTAATTGATTCCCATCCCTTCTTATTAATCCTAATAATCAGCGGAAGATACCTCTGAAAGAGTTTGCGATCAGCATCATACAATTTAGGATTTTCCCAGTATGGATAATTTGCAGCATCCGGACTGAAGAATCCCGGATAAAACCCATAAAAGAGACACAGTTCCATATAGTCCTTAACTTTATTTCCTCTGAAATCTTCAAATGTAACATTCTGCAAATAACAATAAGGTCGTTTTGCACACAATGACCGAACAAAATCCATCTGCAACATCGTTGGTGGAACAATCTTCTCCCTTACTCCCCAATTAGTTTCGATGCCCATAATATCAAAATAGGCTGCTGACCAATAAAAATAGCGGTATAATGTCGTATTCGCCATAAAAAATTTATCCTTTGATCGAAGGCGATTCCGACATTCCTCAGCAAAATCATAACAACTAAAAATATTCCAGATTGCCAATTTTTTCTCATCAATATTAAAAACCAAAGGAAAATTAACATAAGGAAAATGTTCTTTCCGAAAATTCAATCTATCAGTTTCCCATCCCTCAAACGAATCAGCATAAAGTCCATCGCAGACTCCCCTATCCTGCATTTTTGTTGTAAAATCCTCAAACGGTTTCCACGCATAAATCCCCGCATTAATAGGATGGATGTCGGTTACAGGAACTTCAAAATCGCAATTCGTCGAAATACGAGCACCTTGCGCCCACGGAGAATCTCTAAAAACATACATAAATGTTCCATCAGAATTATAAACTCCACTTGTCCAGATGCCCGAATTAAGACTATTTTTATCCGCAAGCAGCGTTTTAATTATATTCGTATATGTGCGAGGCATTCCCTGAGGCATATTCAACCACAAAACAACAGGTTCACAATATATAAGCGAATAAATTCCTTCCTTATTATTATATTTAATATCAACATCAGGATGAAACTCGTGAAATCCAAAATAAAAATCCTTTGGACGCTCTACTTTATTAATCTGTGTGAAAGGCATCCACTGCCCTTCTTGCTCAACTCTTCTTTTAAAGGCTTGCGGAAAAAAAGAATAATATTTTTCTAAGGCTGATCGAAATCCATACTTCGGATTAGATGTATATATCAAAAATGACATTTCAGCATAATCGGGAAATTTTTTCGTAACAGAACTTAATCCGACATCAAACTCAATCCTTGCCGAATTTGTCATTCCATCATAAAAAATCCTGCTCAACATCGGTGGTTCGATAGGAACTGCAAGAGACAATCCGATCTTTTCATTAGTCATCGTAGAAAGTGGATATCGGGAGAAGACGCCTTCACCAGCAACAGTCGCAACAAAATCATTATAATTTTGACCGAGAAGAATCTCCTCAGACTCACGAATATTTTTCCACCAATGCATACCCTCAAAATTCTTATCAAACGAACAACCTAAAGTAACAGCCCTCTCATTTATCTTGTCTTTCGCATCATTAATTATTTTTATTACAACAAGATCAACATCACCCTTATTGACTATATATCCTGTAGCCCTTAATTGACTTTTACCAAATTCAAGAGAAAAAGTAATTTGTTCGGAAGCTTTTATGGATGACGATTGAATGGACTTAATGAGATCATCAACATATTTATTAATTTCATAGCCAGTTTTAATATCTTCAAAACTGTCCATAACAGTCCATTTAACATTATTAGCCGAAATTTCTTTGTCATAAATCAACTGTCCCTGAGGTTGACCCTCCAATTCATATTCCTTGATATAAAAAGAAAGAGGAATCTCCCCAATTTCCCTATCTAACAACCAAACAGAAAGAGGCTGGCTTGGATCAGACCAGCCAGCCTCTACAATTATTATTAGTAAGATTGTTATAACAATAAATCTTATCTCGTTTAAGAAAAGTTTCCTATTCATACAAACTCCAACCTGGTGAAAATGCTGGCATCAAAGCCGCAAAATCCCAGCATACATCACGACTGCTAAAGCTCGCACGCTCTGGATAAGCAAAATTTACCACAGGATCTTTTGCCTGAATCCCAATATGACCATAAGATTTAAAATTCGTCAGCATACCAGGCATATCAGCAACATCTATTGAGAATTCTGCAGCCCAAGTATTCGCATCAATAATATAAGCATTATATTGGAAAGAAGGCGCATTATACGAAGTTGTACCAGAAACCGAATCAGGAAACATATCATCGTAATAATCCGCTGAATCCCCAGTAAATTTATAATAATCGATTCCATCTAATGTAAAAGGATTCGGAGCAAAAGAAATCTCCCACGAATCAACATTCCACTTCGAATATGTATCATTACCCGTATCATTTTGCAATGTTGAAGTATCATTATCACCAATCTTGATACCAAAATATATCTTATCCTTATCCGTCAATATATATGCTCTTGTAG
>CAZYWQ010000422.1:0-3138 GCA_964651675.1 uncultured Candidatus Sumerlaeota bacterium
AAGAAACAGCCTGTTGAACCATTATACGATATGGAAGATGCTGAAAAATCTCTCCAACACTTCATCGGTTTTAACTATGAGAAGGCATTTCATATCTTAAAAAATGTTTGTTGCACTTTTTACGATGCGGGACACATCCTCGGTTCAGCACAACCTTTAATCGAAGTCAAAAAAAATGGTAAAACCACTAAAATTTTATTCACTGGTGACATTGGTAAACTTGATAACAAAATAATCCTTAAAGAACCTCAAATTATTCAGGAGATAGATTATCTCATTATCGAAAGTACTTACGGTAATAGAAAACAACCTGATTATATCAGTGCTAAAGATGAGTTAATGACTGTAGTTAATGATACAATCGATAGACGAGGAAAGGTAATCATACCTGCTTTTTCGGTTGGTCGGACACAGACAATCGTATTTTTACTCCACGAACTTTTTGAAGAGAAGAAAATTCCAAATATCCCAATTTATGTCGACAGTCCATTATCGGTCAATGTCACAGAAATATTTAGAAGCCATCCAGAATGTTTCGATAAAGAAGTCAACGAATATTTTATGAACGATGAAGACCCATTTGGATTTGGAAGATTACAATATATCAGAAGTGTGGAAAAATCTAAAGAGTTAAACACCAAAAAAGATCCTTGTGTTATCATTTCAGCATCAGGAATGTGTGAAGCAGGAAGAATTTTGCACCATTTAAAAAACAACATTGAGGAAGAAAAAAATCTTATATTAATCGTAGGTTATCAGGGTGTTGGAACATTAGGACGGCGAATAGTAGACAGAGAACCAGAAGTAAGAATATTTGGTGAGCCATACAAATTAAAAGCGAGAGTCGCCACACTAAACACCCTCAGTGCCCATGCCGATTCAGATAACTTGATGGAATACATCACCAAAACCAAAACAGACAGACTCAAAAAAATCTTCGTAGTCCACGGTGAAGAAAACCAATCTCTTCCCTTCGCTGAAAAAATAAACAAAACTTACGGTATTGAAGCAATCGTCCCCAATGAAGGTGATGAATTTCAATTATAAGCTAATATTATTTAATTGTTATCATTCTTTACCAATCATCAGTAATTAACTTACTCATCCACAACATTAAACTTCTTCTCAAGCCATCTGAATAAGCCAATTTGACCTGCTATGCCTAATATTAATATAAGCACAAATACAATTAAACTCTCCTCATCAAGTCCTAAACCATTGTATATAATCATAGAGCCAATGACCGATGTGGCTAATATAAAAATATGCTTCTGCAAAATTGCTGCCAGTATTCCTCCTATGATACCCAAAAATATATGTACGATAATCCTATTAAATTGTACACTTCCAGTTGGAATAAACCTTTGAATAATATCCAAAAAAAACTTATCAAAGAATTTCCCGCCAACAATTATCATTGCTGCCGCACCAATTAGAAACATTGCCATCACATTCAACTTTTTCAATACAGCCTGACCAATCACTCCAAAAATTATTAATGTAAAAGGAAATATTATTATGGAATAATCCTTCAAACCCGGATAAGATGTAATAATGAGCATTGCTACCAATACACCAATTATTATCCCTACCACAACACCACTCACTTTTAGACTAAGCCTATATAAACCCCATCCTGTAAAATTAATTATTGCACCAACAATAATTAAAAATAGATTAAACTCTCCCATAAAATGATTCCTCACACCAAGTTTGACAGCCAATCAATACCAGAAACACTTTTATCCTTTCAACAATTATTATTCAAAACATAAAGACCGAATTATTTTACCATGCAAAACACACACCATACTCAAATTATCAAACTTTTTAATTGACTGATTACTCTATTTACTTAGAAAGTATAAATTCAAAATTGCATATTCCCCTAAAATAAGGAGAAGACATTGAATAAAAACACGCCTGTTGTTCTTATCCTTACTTTCTCACTTCTTCTTCTACTTTGTTTAACATTATCAGCCCAGGACATCCCATTAGACATTGTTGGGAAAAGGATAAGACCAACTTCTATCGCCTTAAAAAGATTCACACCAGAAACGTCTTCAAAAGTCATTAAACAAAATGAATTAGAAAGCATCATCGAAAAAGACCTTGATATATCACGATATTTTGAACCTCAACAATACTCAAATATTGTTAAACGCCTCGATGAAAATGACAAACGAAAAGGAAAAATCGACTTTTTAGAATGGAAATTATTAGGTACAGAAGTGCTTGCAGAAGGAATCTACCAATATCAAGACAACTCTCTTAGTGTTACAATCAGCGTCTATGATGTAGGAAGTGGGAAAAAAATATTTGGAAAAATATACAAAGGAAAAGATACAGAATACCAACTTATAGCTCATACTATCGCAAACGACATCATTTATTTTCTAACCGGTCAAAAAGGTATTGCACTGACAAAAATTACATTCATTAGCAATAGAGATGGAAATTCCGAAGTTTATATTATGGATTTCAATGGAGATAATCAAAAAAGATTAACATCCAATAAATCTTTGAAAACAACTCCTTGTTTCGGAACTAACAATACAGAAATCTACTTCACAAGCGATTTTCGATATAATTTTGACCTATACGGTGTCAGGATAGTTCCAAGCAAACCCTGGCTTATTGCCCGATTCCCTGGTCCAAACATCTCCCCAAACTATTCCGAAAAGTCAAAAAAAATAGCCCTAAGTTTAGGTAAGGATGGAAATATTGAAGTGTACACGATGGAAAGAAACGGTAAAAACATTACTCGATTAACTTACAATAAAGCAATCGACCAATCACCTTGTTGGAGTCCCAACGGCAAAGAAATCGTCTTTACATCCGACAGAACAGGATCACCCCAAATTTATATGATGAACGCTGACGGATTTCATCAACGAAGAGTCTCCTTTCAAGGTTCATATAACGATTCACCCTGTTGGTCTCCCAAAGGTGACCAAATCGCTTTTGTTGCACGATCAGGCGGTACATTTGATATCTACACAATGAATACAGAAGGACTCGATTGGAAAAAACTAACAATGAAGAAAGGTAATAATGAAGATCCATATTTCAGTCCTGACGGTCAACATATTGTTTTTTCATCAAACAGAACAGGAAAATATCAAGTCTATATTATGG
>CAZYWQ010000423.1:0-3128 GCA_964651675.1 uncultured Candidatus Sumerlaeota bacterium
GAACTACTTTTGTAGAAACAGCGGTAGACTGGAACACACTTTATGGTCTTGGTGCTGGTGTTGTTCCAACTAATGCCTATATTGCAGTTGGAGCTTGCGTGGCAGGCGGTGATAACTATGGTGGTTGTGATTCTGCTCCTGATAATGCTGATTTCGATGGTGATGCTGGACCCGATGATTTCAATAATATGCACGAAATACATATCGATAATAACGGCGATGGTATTCCTGATCGAGGCTGGGATCCTTTCAATGATGCACCAGCTATCTCTCCGATTACAGATGTTTATTTCGCAGTAGATATTGATAATGGAGCTCCGTTTGGTCTTCCAAGTACTGGCGTGAATACAGAAGACGCTGCAGATGCAGCTCAAGACGATTTCTACTTGTGGACATCTCCAAGTGGAAATGCACTATTCATCGACGATGGTACACCAGGACTTCAGCATGGACCAGGTCGGGGAGTTATTACTGACGCACTTTGTTTTGGCAGTGAAGAATTAGACTTAGAAGTCACTGAAACAATGCATGATGGTCTCGGAGTAGATTTATGGGTTCAATTTACAGTTGATCCTGCAGCTATCGGTCTTGCGGGTACTGATGTAAATGTCGAATCAACCAAGCTTCCATCCGAAGAAGGTGGCGATATATTCCAATGTCCAGGTAATGGAGCAGGAATGGTAGCAGGCTCACTTGGAAATACACTTTTAATAGATGAAACACCTCTTGGACTCCAATTCACACCTGAAAATGACACTAATGCATTAGTCATGAACGAACCTTATCCTGTTGAAGGAAGTTGGATTGACACAGATGGTGATATGACACCTGACACACCATTAGTGTTCTACTCAATCAAAAATCCTGGCACTCCTCCACCAGTTGATCCTAATCCTGAGGATATTGCGGCAACAGCTCCCTTTGGATCATATCCGAATATTATATGGACATTTATGGAGCTTGGATTAAATGCACCAGGTGCGGATAATATTGATGCATTGTTTATCGATGCATCTCAGGATGTGTTCTTCTCACTCGAAGCTGGTTCTGTAATGCTCACAGGTACAGCAGGCACAACTGGATCACCAATTGTTAACTGGTTTACAGGAGCACCTGGCTTTGGAGCAGATCCCGGCGATATCATTGCAGTTACACCAGCAGCTGCAGGTTCCGGTGTACCTCCAGCTTCACCACCAATGGTTGTTATTACTGCTACAATGTTGGGCATTTCAGGAAATCAAATAGCAGACCTTGGTACAGGTGAAGACGATCTCAATGGTTTACATTTTACTCAGGAACAACTTCCAATAAAGAACTGGATGCTATATTAAAATTTTTTTTGAAATAAGGGTGACATTCTTAAATAAATTAGGAGTGTCACCTTTTTTTATTTCTATCGATTATTTAGTAAAATTTTTTATTTGACTGCTTATAACAATCTAAAATATCTATTACTTGAATTTACCATTCAAATTTTGTTATGAGCAATTAGTATGAGATATAGTTTTAAAATCATTTTTCAAATCATAATAGTACTCTTCCTTATAAACTGTTCCGAAAAGCAAGAATCTTCTACCATAGATTTAGCGCAACCAGAAAAAAGATATAAATTAAGTCACATAACCTCTCAAACCTCATCCTGGCAAAAAGGAGCTGAAAAATTTTCTGAATTAATCAGTCAAAAAACAAATGGCAAAATAAAAATCGATGTCTATCCACTCGGACAATTAGCTGCAAGAGATCAAAAAACAGAACTCGAAATGGTTCAGAGTGAAACAATCGAAATGCAACTCGTTTCACCTATCATCCTTGCATTATTTTTGGACCAAAGATTTGATGTCTTTAATCTTCCTTGGATGTTCCCTGACCATAAAACAGCCCATATAGTCTGTGATGGTGCAATGGGAAATCTTGCCTTATCCTGGCTTAGCGAAAAAGGACTGCAGGGACTTGCCTATGGTGCCAATGGATTCAGACAACTAACGAACTCAAAGCGAAAAATCGAAAAACCAGAGGATATGAAAGGTATTAAATTTAGAGTAGCTGGTTCTAAAATGTATATTCAAACCTTTAATCTCTTGGAAGCTAATGCACTTACGATGAATTATGGCGAGGTCTTTACATCCCTTCAACAAGGTGTTATCGATGGTCAGGAAAATCCTTTATCCATCATATACTCAAGCAAACTATACGAAGTGCAGAAATATCTTACTATGTGGAATTATTCCTTCGATCCTTTAATTCTTGTGATAAACAAAAACATTTTTAATTCTTTATCCGAAGAGGAAAAACAAATCTTTTATGAATCGGCTAAGGAAGCGATGGAATATCAGAGAAATCTTGTGGTCGAAGAAGACGAATCATTGCCTGAACTTCTTAAAGAAAAAGGTATGGAAATCACATATCTGAATACAGAACAAATCAAAAAATTTAAAAACCTGATTCAACCAGTTTATGAATCGACTAAAGAAAAAATAGGTACTGAACTTGTTAACCAATGCATCGAAGAGGTCGAAAAAATTTCTCAGACTGACATAGGAACAAATTAAAATGAAAAATACATTAAGCAAGTTTAAGTTCACTTTCCAGAATCTCAAGCATCTTGTTCTCATAATATTAATAATAACATACACAAATACACTTTCGTCAGATATAACGCGAGAATCATTAAAATGTCTTTCACCGCCTGCCTATTTCCCTGGAGCAGGAATCCAATTCTCGCGCACAGTCGCAGATGACATTGCCTATCTCAATGCTGATATGCTGAGAATTGAATTTATCCGAGAATCCGATCAATCTATCTATTATCCTGCATACAACTATATTGTTGACAATGCGGCAGCACGAGGAATGAGCATTCTTGGATTAATCGATTATCAGAGTATTGATTGGTCATCCCGAGATGAATGGGCAACAGATGAATTCCGAGAAAGTTTTGTAAACAGAATTGAAGAAATCGTAACATACTATTACAACCGCACATACCCTATAAAAGCCTGGGAAATATGGAATGAGGAAGACATTGCCGAAACAGGATTTAATGTTCGTATCGAACCAGAACCTTATGCGAAAATTCTTGTTGATGCCTATCACGCCATTAAAGCGATCGATTCCGAAGCAATTGTTGT
>CAZYWQ010000424.1:0-1690 GCA_964651675.1 uncultured Candidatus Sumerlaeota bacterium
CTACCGTTCTAAAAGCTGCTCAATATTTAACCGATGCTAATAAGCACATTTTAGAAAAGAACGATAGCAGATATAAAGTCATCATTGATGATGCAAGAAGTTACTTAACATTAGCCGATGTAAAATATGATATAATTGCGACGGATTGTACTGATCTACGATATAAATCAAATGCTAATCTTTATGACTACGAGTACTT
The DNA here is from genome assembly GCA_964651675.1 of uncultured Candidatus Sumerlaeota bacterium. Taxonomy (GTDB): domain Bacteria; phylum Sumerlaeota; class CAZYWQ01; order CAZYWQ01; family CAZYWQ01; genus CAZYWQ01. Next base: position 200 of record CAZYWQ010000424.1, read on the forward strand.
TGAACTATGTAAAAAAAGAATAAATTCGGATGGTATGGTAGTTGTGTGGATGCCTATAGGAGGTCTTAATGACTATAATTTTAAGATGACGCTTAATACCTTTTACAAAGTATTTCCCAATATGTCTATCTGGTATTTGAACAACATTTTTACTCATTACATTTTGCTTATAGGGACAAATCAAACATTATATATCGACTATGACACAATAGTAAAGCGACTTGAAAATGAAATGGTTGAGGAAGACCTTGCAGAAATTTATCTCCAAAATCCATATAAAATAATGTCTTGTTTTATCACAAATGAAATAAATTTGAATCAATATCTCAACGGTGCATCGATTAATAGCGAAAATCATCCAAGACTCGAATTTTTATCTCCTAAGAGTGGTTATACCTCTCAGCCAATGTTGAACAATCTCAAAGCACTGAAAAATCTCAGGACAGATGTTGTTTCCTTTGTCAACGATATAAAGAAACCTGAAAATAAATCAAACTTAAACAAGCTTCAGAAATATCTTGATACAGTAGATTACATTCTCGATGGACATTATTTGAGTGCGACTTCTTCTTTAAAAAGTTTAAGGGACTCTCTGATAGAATCTTGCAACGAATATATGAAAGCTTATAAAATAAATCCTGAGGATGAGAGTATTTTACATCTTCTCGATTATGAATTTTTAATCAGAAGGATAAATCTCCATTTCAAACCGACTATTGATAATCCTGAGAAATGGGCTCCTGAACTACTCGCTGATATATATTATATGCAGGCTTCCAATGGTATATCTAATAGTAAATATTCAGACTCAATAAGATATTATAAAAAAGTTCTACCGGTTTTAGATGGTAATAACAAAGTAAGAGTTTTGAAAAAGATTGCACAGATATTCATTGATGTGGATCAACCTAAAAAAGCTCTTCCTTACTTTGAAGAAGCACTATCAATCAATCCAGACGACAAAGAAATTCAACTGAAAATAGAAGAAATGAAGAGCAGATTTTAAATTCATAATTTATCCTAATTTTCTCTCAAGCTAACATAACTCTAAATATTTTTCTTGAAAAGGATTCCAACATAATTTAATGATTCAGAAATTAAATTTAAAACATCTGGAAACATTAAATTATCTGCTACTAGTCTTCTTTAAATAATAATGATTACTGTTTTGGAGGCAAAATGACTAACTTAAAAATCAAAATTCTAATTCTATTAATATTAGTATCGATACTTGTTTCACTAAGTTATTCAGCGGATGAATATCTACTTCATAAGGAGCGAATACTGTCAAATGGCTTATTAGCAAAGAGGATAGATAATATAAATGAACTAATTACGGGCAGTAACGATGCTTATGGAAGGATTGGAGACTATATTATTCAAAACAATAAGATAAGGATTACTATAGCCGAATTGGAACATAATTTTGGGAATATGAAGCGTGGTGGAAACATTATTGATGCTGCCAATTTTGAAGATGGTCGAGACCAA
>CAZYWQ010000424.1:1700-3128 GCA_964651675.1 uncultured Candidatus Sumerlaeota bacterium
CAATTTCTCACGACAGGTAATTTATGAAGACTTAGAAGTGGTCAATGATGGATTGGACAATAAGGAAGCTATAATTCGGGCAAAAGGATTTGATAATCTGAATGAAGGATTAAGATTTGTCACCGACTATATCTTAAAATTGGATCAAAACTATATCGTAATAAAGACCACAATCCAGAATAATAGTAAGCAGAAAATTGAGAACTATAATGTAAGTGATTCGATTCAATGGGGATCAACCCTCAGATTTCTTCCTGATTACGGTAATATGTTAGAAATAAACAAAGGGTATATTACTGATTGGATTGCATCGTGCGGAGGTTTCGTTTCGTATGGATATACAACAACCAAAGGGAAGCTTGAAAGTACAAGTGGTGATACTTTTACTGATATAATAGTAGGTGATGTGAAATTAAATCCGGGTGAGCAGACTACATTCGGAAGATATTTTATTGTCGGCTATGGTGAAACTGCTTCGATCAGTAATACTGCTTATGAGCTTCAAAAGAAACCGGTTGGAAGAGTTAAGATAAAAGTACTCGAACTAAACACCGAAAAACCAATCGAAAGAGCAGAAGCCAAGATTAGACATGGCTACAAAGGACGCTCAAGATCATTTACTACATTATACACTGATGAAAATGGCTATTTTGAAACGCTATTACCTGAAGGATCTTATGGAGTAAGAGTGGAAAAGGCTTTTGCAAGAGTCGGTCCTAAATTCATAGAATCTTTTAAGATAAAACCTAATTCAGTTACAGAAAAAACAATTCATATTTCACCTCCTGGTCGTATCAAGTATAGAGTTCTAGATGCTGATACAAATGAACTAACACCAGCTAAACTTACATTTTTGTTATTAACGGAAACACGAGGTGGTATATCACCGTATGATTATAAGGCAGATGGCTCTGCAAATGTTATTTATACAGCAACAGGAGAAGGTGAAAGTGAATTTGCGGGTGGCAAATTCAAAGTAATCGCAAGTCGTGGTATCGAATATGAAACGGATGAAAAAGATGTCGAGATAAAATATGGAGAGACATCAGAAGTGGAATTAAAAATTAAAAGAGCATTTAATACAAATGGTTATATATCGGCAGATCTTAATGTTCGCTCTCTTTATTCAAGTGATTCAAAAGTTTCGCTTAGAGATAGAGTAATATCCGCAGTCGGTGAAGGAGTAGAACTTATTGTAGCCGCTGATAGAGAGCATTTGACTGACTATGATAATGTCATCGAAGAATTGGGATTAAAGAAGTATATAAAGGCAGTGATTGGATGCAATTTTGTTCCATCAGGAAATTCTGTATTCGGTTCATTTGTGGCTTTTCCATATCAAAAAGATAAAAAGTATGAAGACTTAAATGTAATAACACATAACACAAATGCACAAAGGCTTCTTAAGGCTATTAGAAAGAGTGTAGG
>CAZYWQ010000425.1:0-3115 GCA_964651675.1 uncultured Candidatus Sumerlaeota bacterium
CCTATTCTTATTTTAAGGATTGACATTCCGAGAGATATTTACAACCAGGGGCAAATTAGTGTTTTATATTTTATATTATCCCTTTTGGCAATTGGTCTGATATTTAGTATATTAGTAAGAATTCTACTAAACAAACTGGTTATATCTCGGGTTTCCTGGCTGATAAATAATGTTAGAAACATCGGTTCGCATGGAGATTTATCGGAAAGAATACCAGTTGTGGGAAAAGATGAATTGGCGAGTTTGGCTTATGCACTTAACAAAATGCTTGGAGATTTGGAGAAAGCACAAATTGAACGAATAAATGCAGAGAAAGCACACTATGAGAGTGAAGAAAAATATAGGATCTTAATAGAGATGTTTCCTCATCCTATCGCTGTTTTCCAAGACAGTAAAATAATTTATGTTAATTCAACAGCGCTGAAAACCTTTGGTTACGAAAGTATTGATGAGATAATTGGTCAGGATGAATTATTATGGGTTTCCGAAAGGGATAAAGAGAAATTAGAACGATATACAAAGGAACGATTAGCAGGTAATACAGAAGTACCCGAACAATACGAAGCTGTTTTAAAGAGAAAGAACGGCGAAGAATTTACTGCTGAAATCTATGTAAAAATCATACGCTATGATGGACGAATCGCTGAACAAGTTTTATTCATCGACATCACAAAGAGAAAAGAAGCCGAAGAAAGACAGCGGAAAATTGATGCTCAGATACAACAGGTTCAAAAACTCGAAAGCCTGGGTGTTCTTGCTGGCGGGATTGCCCATGATTTTAATAATTATTTAACAGGTATTCTCGGTAATGCGAGTATGGCATTAATGGAACTTTCACCCACTTCACCGACTCGCTCTACAATAGAACAGATAGAAAAAATTACCCAACAGTTGGCTAATCTATGTAAACAGATGCTTGCTTATTCCGGTAAAGGACAGTTTATCATTAAGCCAATTGATCTTTCCGATTTAGTCGAGGATATGACTCATTTAATAAAGATTTCTATCTCAAAGAAAGCTGTACTTAACTACAATTTATCGCGTAATTTACCTGCTGTTGAAGCCGATGCCACACAGATCCGCCAGGTCATTATGAATCTTATTACAAATGCCTCTGAGGCTATCGGTGATAGAAGTGGTGTTATAAGTATATCAACGGGTACAATGGATTGTGACAAAAGTTACCTTTCAGAGACATATTTAGATGATGACCTTCAAGAAGGTATTTATGTTTATGTCGAGGTGTCAGACACTGGTTGTGGAATGGATAGAGAAGTAATCTCAAAAGTATTCGATCCCTTCTTTACAACAAAATTCACTGGGCGTGGGCTTGGTTTAGCAGCGGTATTAGGTATCATTCGTGGACATAAAGGAGCTGTAAAAATTTATAGCGAACCCGGTCGTGGCACGACTTTTAAAGTCCTGTTTCCCCCTTGCGAGAAACCAGCACTCAAAGCGTCAGAGGATGAATCCTTCGAAGAACAGTCGGTAACAGGGGGCACAGTCCTTGTCATAGATGATGAAGAAACGGTGCGTTCAATAGCAAAACGCATATTAGAAAAATCAGGATTCACTGTTTTAACTGCCGTTGATGGCAGAGAAGGTCTGAAGATATTTCAACAGCATTCTAATGAAATATCAATTGTACTGTTAGATTTGACAATGCCACATATGGATGGTGAAGAAGTATTTCGAAGGATGCGTCAGGTTAAAAACAATGTTAATGTCATCCTTTCCAGTGGCTACAATGAACAGGATGCGACCGAGCGCTTTATTGGTAAAGGGCTGTCAGGTTTCATACAAAAACCCTATCGATCAACCGAACTACTCAGTAAGGTTAAAAGAACTCTTAATGGAAAGCTAAATCGTAATAAGAAAAATTGAAGAATGTAAGATAAAATGCCAATATTATAATTTTTTCTCATTTTTTACTTGATTCTCATAGTTTATTATGAGGATTTAGTGCTATATTTTAAAGGTGATTTTTAACTATTGTTATAAAAATCAAATCTACGGGGATGGTCTTTAAAACGTATTACTACAATGGGTCAACCTATTCAAATCGATGAGCACGGCTACATCTCCATTAAAATTAAATGGAGATCTGCTCTGACGGTCATAATTATTTTGGCTTTAGCGATTGGTTCGTATTTTTTACCTATTCCAGGGCTAACAAAAACCTCCCATATTTGCCTAATGATTTTCATTGGAGCGGCAGGTTTTTGGATTACTGAGGCAATTCCTCCTTTTGCTACAGCAATTATGGTTATTGTCCTCAATATTTACCTGCTTGGTTTCAGGGGTGGAACTGTTGCACAGGACTACACAATCTTTCTCGAACCGATAGCACATCCAATACTAATCATTTTTTTTGCCGGATTCGTGCTGTCGATTGCTGCAACAAAACATGGTTTTGATATTAAGCTCGCAAAGGCTTTTATAAAACCCTTCGGAACTCAGCCTCGGATGGTTCTGTTAGGTGTTATACTTGTAACAGCCTTCTTTTCTATGTTTATGTCGAATACAGCAACAACAGCAATGATGATTGCAATATTGACACCTTTGTTTAATCGAATGGATGGTCGTAAACAGTTGAAAAAAGCTATGGCTCTGGCAGTTCCCTTTGCTGCTAATATTGGAGGAATGGGGACAATAATAGGAACGCCTCCTAATGGTGTTGCTGCGAGTTATATTATGACAAGAGAAGGATACGAAATCCCCTTTCTAAGATGGATGCTTATCGGTGTACCTATTGCCTGTGTTCTATTATTTATTTTATGGGGAATTCTACTTCGCATATTTAGTCTAAAAGAAGAAAGATTCGAGATGCTTTTCCCTGAAGAACTTGAGTTGACCTGGGATTTACTGGTTGTTATAATCGTATTTATTGTTACGGTATTACTTTGGATGACAAGTGAATTTCACAAAATTCCTACTGCTGTTATTGCCTTGTTACCGATAATGATTTTTACAATGTTCGGAATAATAACCCGTGAGGACTTAAAAAAAATCGAGTGGCATATCCTGATTTTAGTAGCAGGCGGCATGGCATTGGGAGTTTCCATACAGGAATCCGGACTGTCATCGGACTTAGTAGCCCTGCTTCCAGCCACAC
>CAZYWQ010000426.1:0-3082 GCA_964651675.1 uncultured Candidatus Sumerlaeota bacterium
CATCCATTCTAAGGGAATTCATCGGCGGTAGCAGTTTTTCATATTGATTATTTCTATAAGATCTACTATTTAGAAATCAAAAAGAGAAGGAAATATCATTAAGCTCATTTTTGAACCCTTTCTAAGCATTTATGAAAAGAACAAAATTACAGAAGAAACAAATTACACAACTTCTTTCCGAGGAAAAAGGAACTCTCTATAAGCCTTTCGGAATTGGAAAATCGATTGCTTTGGTTTATCCTAATTCTTATTATGTTGGTATGTCGAATCTTGGCTTCCAGACTGTTTATCGTATTCTTAACGAAAAGGATGATGTTGTATGTGAACGCTCATTTCTTGATTTCAATAAGCCAATCACAATGGAAAATCAAAGGCATTTGAGTGACTTCGATATTATCGCCTTTTCTGTATCTTATGAACTGGATTACTATAATATCTTAGAGATTCTTAATCGTGCAAAAATCCCTCTTCACAGAAAAAAGAGAAATGCCAATTACCCAATAATTATAGCTGGTGGAACGGCTATCGGAATGAATCATCGTCCCTTAATGGACTTCATTGATTTGTTTTTCTTAGGTGAATCCGAAGAATTCATTAATCATCTATCATCTCATCTCAATTCTTTTAATTCGAAAGAGGACTTTCTTGATTTCTTCTCTTCATCTAAGGGTGTATTCATCCCTGATTATAGCAATAATAAACCTGAAGAATTTGTCGAAGTTAATTTAAATGATTACCCGACTTACTCACAAATCGTCACTCCAAATACTGAATTTTCGAATATGTTCTTAATCGAAATTTCGAGAGGTTGCCCTTATAAATGCAAATTTTGTTATACAGGTTATTGCTATAGCAATTTTCGGATAAGAGACTCTGCTATAATCAAATCGCAAATAGATAAAGCTGTTCCGATTACAAATAAAATTGGTTTGGTTGGCTCAGCCATTTGTTCTCATCCTGATATAAACGATATTTGCAAATATGCTATCGAGAATAATTTATCCATTTCATTTTCATCACTGAGAATCGAAGAGCTTCGACCTTCGATAATTGATATTATTCAGCAAAGTAAGCAAAGGACTCTCACAATAGCTCCTGAAGCCGGTTCCAAGAGACTAAGAAAATTTATTGGTAAATCAGTAAGTAACAACAAGATTTTAAATAGTATCGAAAAGATTTTTAAGAGTGGTATTCAGAATCTAAAATTGTATTTTATGATAGGACTACCTTCGGAAGATCACGACGACATAGAAGCCATTATTCACTTAGTAAATGAAATAAGAAAATTAATGTTAAAAATAGGGAAACATAAAGGTAAACTTGGAAAATTGATTATAAATATTGGCATCTTTGTTCCTCGTTCAAAAACACCATTTGCAAATGAAAAGGTCGAAAACCTTAAGAATTTATCTGAGAAAATTAAACACCTAAACAATAATCTTAAAAAACTTTCTAATATTCAAGTCAGGATTTCGAGTCCATATTATGCAAAAGTGCAGGAACTAACTGGTATTGGTGATAAAGATATTGGAGATGTATTCCTAAAAGTTCTCAATGAGAATGGAAACTGGCGAAAGGTTGTAAAGTTTTCTTGAGAGGTTTAGAAATTGAAAAACGACATTGCGATGTACTTAACACTTTTAGAAGTCCCACAAATTGGTTCAGAAACTTTGAGGAAATTAATTTCAAAGTTTAAAACACCTAAGAATATCCTCTTCAAATCAAGCCAGGAAGATTTTGACAGCATAAACAGAATATCAAAAGATCTCTTCAATAGAATTCAACTTGCTAAAAAGCGTTTGGATCATAATAAATTTATTTATGAATGTCTCAATAAAAGAGGCATAAGAATTATTTTTTCTACTGACAGTGACTACCCTAAATCTTTGCGGCTTCTGAAAATTCCGCCTTTTCTACTCTTTGTCTGGGGAAATATACCTTCTAATTTTGAAAACACTATCGCAATTATCGGAAGTCGAACACCATCAAAAAAAGGAATAGAAATTGCCTACAAATCTGCCTATAAATTATCTAAAAAAGATTATACGATAATAAGTGGTTATGCAGATGGTATCGATATTGCAGCACACTTAGGTTCACTGAAAGCCAAAGGCAAAACAGTATTTATACTCCCATTTGGAATTCTGAATTTCAGATTAAAAAATGGTATTAAATCAATGGATGATATTTTAGAAAAGGGAGCTATAATTTCCGAAGTTCATCCAAAAGCTCCCTGGCAGGTTGGATATGCTCATAACCGAAACAGATTGATTGTAGCATTAAGTAAAAAAGTTTTTATCGTGGAAACCCGACTCAAAAGCGGTTCGATGAATACATTTCAGACCGCTAAGAAATTAAACAGAGAAATATTTACTGCCAAATATGAAAAATATCCTAATAGCGCCAAAGGCAATAAATCCCTAATTGCTCAGGGAGTCACTCCCATAACCTCTTACAAGAATATTAGCATCATTACAAAATAAATATATCATTTATCACTTTCAACAGTATGCCCTTCTGAAATGTTGCTATCAAGCTCTATTAATTTCCCTGTTTTGCCATCAACAGCATATCTCCCATCAAGCCAGTTACCAAGATCGACCAACCTGCACTGCTGAGAACAAAACGGATAAAATTGATTTATTTTTCTATTACTACTAACTTTTTTTCGACATATAGGACATATATAAATCTTTTTCTTCATCTATCCACTCATCTGTTATTATCTTGTAAGAAAAAATATAAAAACCACGATAGCATATACTCATTTCTATCTCAAGATAATTGATATAATTTTATCCAAAACTTTTTATTGAATTCATTACTCATCTTCACTTAATAATTTCTAATACAAATAAAAAATAAGGAAACAAAAACACTACAAAATGTCTGAATTTACGCTTATAAAAAAGGATTCGAAATCCAACGCAAGAAAAGGCATTCTAAAAACCCAACACGGAGAAATTCATACTCCTGTCTTTATGCCTGTAGGAACACAAGCAACTGTCAAGGCAATGAGACCTGAAGATCTTGTGGAAGTCGGTACTCAGATCATTTTAGCAAACACTTATCATCTTTACCT
>CAZYWQ010000427.1:0-2220 GCA_964651675.1 uncultured Candidatus Sumerlaeota bacterium
TTCACTTGAAGATACTCCATTGGATAAGCTGCATCAGCCGCTAGTTGATGTATATATTATGTTAGCTGGTGTTGAGCCAGAGTTTCCAGTTGACGAAATAATTCAGCGACACTATTTAGCTCGCTGGAAGAAGTATAAAAACGAAGCAGAGTGAGTGATTCGGCCAGGAATTTCACCCCTTGGGAAAAGTCTGGGCAGGCTAACCATTCGCTGGAGCAGACCTGAGATTCAGCCGGATTTGCCTAGAGTTGAGTTATGATCGGAGTTGAGGGCAGGCTGCTCAGCTCAAAGCCGTTATGCCGCTCGTATCGAAGGAATATTTACCTTACGTAGGGGTGATTTATGAGAATCTCATTTGGTTCAAACATGCCTCCTGATCTGAACGAGGGAGATTTGAAGGAAATCAGTCTTCTCAAATGGCAGCTAGATTGTCCGAGAATGACAGTCAAATCGAGGAAGAAGCAATCTCCTGAGACATTTTATGGTGCAGGAAGAATCTTCTTCACGCCAGATGGGCTTCTTACTTTTGAGTGCTTCTCTCATCGCAGTAGGAATCCTCAAGATTGGCAATTTGGATTCCCTGTACCTGCAGGGAAAATCATTCCTGATAGTCAATTCTATAATGTTCAAGCAATGGACTGTTTTGGTCATCAATGGAACTCGCTTCGAACAATCCCTCGGATTCATAGAACCGCGGATGGCAGGGCAATTCTACGTGGTGAAATTGATGAAATTTCTACTACAAGTGATATTCCGAGTAATGTCAAATTTTCGGGGTGTTTACTAAATTTTTGGATTTTCGATGAATTTGAGATTCCAACAAATCGTTTAACTAAAATGATTAGATCTATTTCACGCACAAAAGTCCGATCAAGATCAGGGTCTTGGAATTCTTGGGAGTTTACAAGCAACAAGATCCGATATTTACTGATTAAGGAAAGCGATGAGAGGCTCGCTATCCGAATCAGGTCGAAAACCCCGTCGTTTCCCCCTGGTTTTGAAAGAAGGGTTATAGAAGCATTTCATCTTACCCTTGGTCGTCCGATAAACTGGATGGCTATGAGATTGCAAGAAGGTCGAAAGATTGAGGTAAGGATTCGTAAAAAAACATCAGTCCGGGGAAAAATTACACCTCCTCTTCCACCTAGAAACATTAAAGTTCCAGGTAGTAAAAAAAGGACTCCGAATTTTCACCGAAAACTTTTTCATTGCTTTATGAAACACACATTGAAATCTGAAGAATATCGACATCCAATCTGGGGACAGTTGAACGCAATTATGGAAGCAAGTGGCTCGTCGTTTATTGATGCCAAAGCCCTAACTCTTACTGTTGCGATTGAAAGTATCCTTGGCACAGAATTTCCATACCTTGGCGAGCCAGGAAAAATTATTGGATCCATGATTGATGATCTTCGAGATTATGTTCAATCTTGGGAAGGTGATTCCTCAGTTAAGAATAGATTACTTGGCATGATTAGCAATTTCGGTTCCTCAAGTGCTTCAGATAAAATGAGAGAGCTTGTTAATAGGAAAGCTATTACTGAGGATCAGTTTAAAGCTTGGAAGAAACTTAGGAATCCCACTGCTCACTCATATCTTCAGACGGGAATTCCAACAATCGAAATGGTCGATTTACTTCAATCATGCGAAGTTTTGTTCTTTCATTTAATCTTTTACTCGATTGGATATGAAGGTCCATATCTAGACTTCTCAACAACAGGCTGGCCTTTGAAAAAATATCCGGGTAACACTCTTTGGTAACACATTCTTGAAATGGTTGCTGCATGTGATTATTTGTATAGTGTTTGAGCGGCATAACCATTCGCTGGAGCAGACTCGAGATTCGGCCAGGTTTGCCTAGAGTTGGAGTAAGGCCGGAGAGGAAAGCGAGCTGCTCAGCTCAAAGCCGTTAGCTAGCCCTTGCGATGGTACGTTATTATTAGTCTTATGGAATCATTTCACATTTTTGGTGAAATATAATTATGTGATCTACTTTAACTAATGTAATGCATAGCAAGTATCTTCCTTTCGTAATTATCATTCTGCATCTAATCTTGCTATTGAGTAGTTGGCCTCTGGCGAAAATTCATTCTGATAAAGTGAATCACGATCTCAATAGTGAGCCAACTCGCTTTGCAGGAATTGAGGTACTTGATGATACTCCAGAGAGTAGCCTTGCTTTGATACTGTGGGGACTGATTCCTTGTGTTTACTTGCCAG
>CAZYWQ010000427.1:2230-3064 GCA_964651675.1 uncultured Candidatus Sumerlaeota bacterium
GTGTGCACTAGGAACTTGTGCTGCATTTGGAGGTATTATGGGGCTTTCGAAAAGTTGTAGACCCAGATTCGAGATATTTCAAGATATATCCCATTCCAGTATTTATTCTTAGTATTGTGTATCTCTTACTATGGTTGATTCTTTAATATAATTGTTGCTTAAAAAAGGGCTAGCTAACCATTCGCTGGAGCAGACCTGAGATTCAGCCGGGTTTGCCTAGGGTTGGTTTATTATCGGAGTTGAGGGCAGGCTGCTCAGCTCAAAGCCGTTAGGGCGAATTCAAGAGGTCTATTATGAAATCAAGTAAAAACATCCGACGGTCACCGATTATTCAACCTCCTCTTCGTCGTCCAGGTCAATCTCTTGAAGAGAGGATTTCAGACATTCAATTTTATGATGCACTGCGTTATGCCATCATGTTTGGAGTATCTTTAGCATTCCTAATATATATTTGGATAGCTTATTATTTTCCAGCTTCGATTGGATCTATTATTTTTTCTAGCATTATCCTTATCTTAATATTGGTCATCTCATCATGGAAGCTACGTGGATATCGGAGATTGTTAGATAATTTCATGTTGGGTGTTGATGGAGAGTTGGAGGTTGCTGAGAATCTTGATGGCATTAAGCAAGATGGAGGAATTGTCTTTCATGATTTGGTTGGACACAGTTTCAATGTCGATCATGTTGTCTTATCGAGAAAGGGCATTTATGTAGTTGAAACAAAGACGCTTCGTAAGACATCAACAAGCAAGGTTGTGTACGATGGTGTGAGAATTCTCATAGAGGGAAGAGATATTGGGAGTGATTACCTCCAACAGGTAAGTGCTGAAG
>CAZYWQ010000428.1:0-3049 GCA_964651675.1 uncultured Candidatus Sumerlaeota bacterium
AGATTATTCTGCCGCGTACTTTGGTGAAGAACATAATGATTGCAGTAATAAAATAGCAGACTGCAATTCTTTGTAATACGCCCGGGATGCGGATGATTGGTTTGTCTGTTTGAAAAAGTTGAAAATTTATGATGAAATAAACTATTGAGCCGATGAGTAATATCCAGGCGATAATTTTCATTACATTTGCTTTAGCAGTTTTGCCAAATCCGAACGGTGGTTCATCAGCAAAGAGAAATCCAAGTCCTATGATGAATGCAATATATGGTGCGATTAATCTCCATCGGGGGAATCCAGCTAATATAAGTCCGAGCAAAAATAAAATAATGGTTCGTCGACAAACTTGCTCGAAAATGCGGATTTTATTTTGCCCTTTTGCTAATCTCTTTTCAAAAGAAAAGGTCATAGCAACACCGACTATAAATAGAAAAAATGGGAATATTAAATCCGTAGGTGTCCAACCGTTCCAGTTTGCATGATCAAGAGGTGGATAACGCAGTCCTGGTGCCCAAGAGCCAGGATTATTAACCAAAATCATTCCTGCGATTGTTATTCCTCGAAATATATCCAGTGAAATTAATCGTTCTGATTTTGCGGCAATGAGTTTTTCACTCATAATCGTTTCCCTTCCCTCTCAAAGTTGTTTAATACAAAATAAAGCGCAATTTATTATGAATATCAAGAAATATAGTATCAAGGGTGATTATTTATTCCCATACCCCACAATAAATTGTGGGATTAATGAGAAAAGGAAATAGATATTCAATTAAGAAATCACGGAAACATGGAATTACGGAATCACTGAAAAAAATCTTTTGACTAAATGTAGTGAGCACCTTCAGGTGCGTTCATATATATGTTTATCATTAACGGGGTTAAAGACCCTCACTACATATCTCTGAGGCCAAAGCTTCGGAGTATATTTTTTCCCATACAAGGAATTGGAAGTGAGATATGATAATTTTACCGGCTTATTCTAATAATTGTGAATTCATTATCCGTGGTTCAGTAATTCCGTGTTTCCGTGATTAAATTAGGTGTTTTAATATTATTGCATAAGTGCGACCGTTACAACTAAGGGTAGATTATTGTTCGGGAATCTCTTCGGAGAATCCTTTCGATAGTTGTGAACTGCTTATTAGTCCGACATTGAAGGATGGTTTGAATTTTGTGTCTGCTTCCGATCGGTCAATCTGCCATAAATATTCGACAACTTTTTTCTCTCCACCTTTTAAAACGTCAAGGTCGATTCTCCCAATATAATTATTATCATCTTGTTCATAGTATTTAAAATAATTAACTACTACGCCATAGGCGTCTGTTTCTCCTTTATTTTCTACTTCAGCCTTTAGTCTCACTCTTAAATTTACGATGTCTTCGGGAGTTTGGAATAACTCTAATTTTCCTGCAACAAGGTCTATCTTTGTTTTAACATCTAACTCTTTGTAGGCTATATTATTGGAAGGATCTTTGTCTTCACTACTTTGAGTTGAATTAGCCCTGAAGTATACTTTGTTTAATCCAGCGTTTTCAGTGGGATCCCATCTTACTTTGAACTCTTTCGATTTCCCTGGTTCAATATTATAATAGGTATTGTTCGTATTGGCGACCTTGCTTCTCAGTAGTTTGCCCTTATCATCTGGGTCTCCTAAATAACTATCTACTCTGACTCTTTTCGCAGTACTCTCACCAATATTATGCACTGTTACATAAGCAAAGATCGTTACGCTTTCGGATGGATTTTTTTCATCAAACTGAATATCATCGGGTGTTATCAGCAAATCTGGTTTGCCTTTCACTTCGATTTCTATTGGAATTAAATTGTTCTCTTCATTCGTTTCTTCGAATTCATTATCCGGATCAATCTTTAAGTAAAATTTATAATTGCCTTTTTTGTATGGCTCACTCAACTTAAATGAGTCCATACCACTATTATTTGCCATTATTCTTCTGACAGAAGCCACTTCGCCTATAGGAACATTATCTTTATCAAGCAATCCGACTTTCACATCATTCACATCTTTGCTGCCGATATTGTATATCTTAAAACTCAGATTCAATGCGGAGTCTTCGTAAAAATCTCTATCAGAACTTAGAGCAGCGGAAGAAAGTGATGTTAAATCAGGTATATCACTCGCTGAATAACTTGCGATTATTTCTGACTTCGACACGGACAAATTACTCTCGTTGTAAATTACAGATACCCTTGCAACAATCTCTCTCAATCCCTTTTTAATGGTATAATCATAATTGAGTTTTAATTCTTCTTCAGGATTAATTTTTATGGACTCGGAGATAATTTTGTTTTCGTCTTCTAATCCTCTTTCCCATAGTTCCAGTTTAACATCGGAAAAAGAGAGTTGGGATTTATTTTTGATCGTGAGATTAATTTTTGCATTAGTGTCTGGTAACAAGTTGTTGTCTGGGGAACTTACTGATATTTTTTGAATCTCTATCTCAGGCTTGGTGACAAAGATTTCTGCACTGCCCAATTCTCCCTTTGTTTGATTTTCATTAACAGCAAAAATTCTGACTAACCATCTTCCTTCTTCAGCATTTTTAGAAATTGTGTCTGCAAACTTGAAATAGCCATCTGTAATCTTGCAGTTATCTTCATCTTTATAAATCTTATCTTCGGGATTATATAGAGAAACAAACGCCTTTCCTTCTTTAATACTTTCTGTTTGACATTCAAACTCCAACTTATTTTCTTTATCAGGAGTTATAACAGTTTTTGATGGACTAACCGAGAGATTCATCTCTGGCAGAGGCAATTTGATTGTCGGATCACCCAATAAAAGAAACATTTCAATCATATCAGGTGATTCCTCAAGTGCAAAATATTTCAATTGTGTACTGAATATAATGTCTCCGATTCTATCCAGTCCATCATCAAACATAGCCTGACGCATATACAATGAAATACGCTCATGCCAATTCGTATAACCCTTACCAGATGGTGAGAATACGCCGATTGCACCGCCATTTTTTACCCTGAGCATATCCTCAGCGATACATACATTCCAAGGTTCCACAGGATAATCTATGG
>CAZYWQ010000429.1:0-3038 GCA_964651675.1 uncultured Candidatus Sumerlaeota bacterium
GAATATATAACGCTTCAGTTCCAGAAAAATCAGGCTTCTGAGACAGATAGTCGAACAGGACAAACTTTATCACAGGGAATGCGTTTTTATGTAGACAGTCCGATTCCCAAATTGGAAGTCACTTTGCCGGGAATTGGAACAGGTGATGATAAGGGAAAAGATTGGATGTTAAATGTGACAAACGGGACAATATTTATTGATGATTTTTATTGGGAAGGTGGAATGACGAATGGAAATGAGGATGATGGCAATCTTCGGATGTTTGAAGGTGGAGTGAATTGTGATGAACCAAAAGTGGAAGTGTTTTCCGCAATTGTTGATCCTGTTTATGATGAACTTTTTAAACCGCCGATCAATGGCTGGTTAGGAGCTGATGATGCTTATTCGATACCTTTATCAGGTACGGAAGTCTTATGGTTGTTTGGCGATACATTTGTGGGAAGTCCAACTGCAACAGATCGTTTAGGAAGTAGTTTTATTAACAATTCGATAGCAATCCAAGATTTAAGTAGTGGACCTCCGGGAACTGTGGAATTTTATTGGGGTAGCGATGGTAGTAATCCTCAAGCCTTCTTTTATCCTCAGGAAACCAGTCCTGATTACTGGTATTGGCCCGGTACAGGAACTTTATATGACGGTGAACTTTATATCTTTTTCTATAAAGTTGTTTCTGGTGCGGGTGTTTTCGGATTTAGCGTGGAAGATAATACACTCATTCGAATTCCCAACCCAAGTGAATCACCTGATCAATGGCAGATGATTATTACTGATTTAGAGTTAGGTGGAGACAATATTGGTTTTTGCACAGCGATGTATACAGTTGAACCATATTTTTATCTTTTAGGATTCAAAGATTTCAATTCATCCAGAAGAGGAGTTTTGGCAAGAGTATTGATTCAGGATTTAAAAGATGGACAAAATGGTAGTGCATTTGAATTTTGGTCATACGGTCAGGATGCTCCGGAATGGAGTAGCAATCCCGATTATATTTATGGACTGTTTGAACCTGGTGTAACTGAATCAGCAATTCAGTATATTTCTGAATGGGGACAGTATATAACTACAGGATATTACGCCTTTGCTCCTGAGATATACTTGTTTTCTTCATCTCAATTGACAGGTTCGTGGAGTTGTCCTATCGAAGCGTATGTTGTTCCCGAACATTCTCTCGATCCAAATTATTTTTCTTATGCCGCAAAGATGCACCCAGAGCTTTCCACAACCACTGGAGAGTTGATTATAACTTATGCTGTTAATACAATGGAATCGGGAGCGATTTATACGGATATGGATATTTATTATCCTCGTTTTGTTAGAATTCAGTTGAATTCAACTTCATCAATCGATGATAACATCTGGCAAATGTTTTAACTCAATCAAGATAGGGAGAAAGTTAGTGAGAGTTCCTGTTAAAAAACCAAAACCTGATTTTGGTGAATTTATAGATGTATTACTCGGAAAGAAAAAGCCAACAAGACCACTTCTGATGGAATATGTTGTGGATGACGAAATCAGGAAGTATATTGGAGGAAATTTACTGGACCAGAATTGGACTCCTCTAATTTTTCAAAATAAAGATGCCACTCATAAGTACTTTCTCAACTTCATAGATTTTTGGCACAGGTTAGGATATGACTTTGTCAGGTATGAAGAAGGCGCAGGATTCTACAGTTCTCAAAGGCTGGGAGCCGATACGGCTGAACTGTCTCGGAATAAGCGATATTGGGTTGAGGAAGGTAAAGGTATGATCTCGAATTGGGAGGAATTTGAGAAATATAAATGGCCCCCCACTAAGAATTTCGATTTATCTCGCTATGAATTTATTGCGAACAATCTTCCTGATGGAATGGGATTTATTGTTTCGCATTGTGCGGGAATTTTTGAGAATGCTGTAGAGCATCTCCTCGGTTTTGAAGGAGTGAGTTATCTGTTGTATGACAA
The DNA here is from genome assembly GCA_964651675.1 of uncultured Candidatus Sumerlaeota bacterium. Classification (GTDB taxonomy): domain Bacteria; phylum Sumerlaeota; class CAZYWQ01; order CAZYWQ01; family CAZYWQ01; genus CAZYWQ01. The sequence continues at coordinate 1,942 of CAZYWQ010000429.1, forward strand.
TCCAGAACTTGTTTTTGCCGTTTTTAAAAAAACTGGTGAGATTATTTATGCTTTTTATGAGCAACTTCTCCAGATAGAAGGGATTGGGTGCGTGTTTCAGGGAGATGATTTGGGATTTCGGACTTCCACCTTTCTTCCTGCGGACATTATACGAGAACATATACTAAATTGGCATAAAAAAATTGCGGAATTGTCTCATCAAAAATCATTACCTTATTTTCTGCACTCTTGTGGGAATATATATGAATTGATGGATGACTTGATTGATGATGTAAAGATCGATGGCAAGCATTCTACGGAAGATGTGATTATGAACATCATTGATTTTAAGAGGAAGTATCCGCAAATTGCAGCATTAGGTGGTGTGGATATTGATTTTTTGGCAAAAGCAGATGAAGAAGCGATCAGAAAATATGTCAAAAAAATAATGGATGCTTGTATGTCTGAAGGGAAATTTGCTATTGGTTCTGGGAATTCTATTCCTAACTATATCCCTGTGAAAAATTATCTCATTATGTTAGATGAAGCACTTTCCTGGCAAGATTAGAAAGGTTACTCCTGTTTATTTTGTTTCATCTTGCTGAATATATAAATATAATTTTTAAGAGGTTGTTTAAGATACCAAAATACGAGATTGCCACACTCACTTCGTTCGCAATGACACATAAGAAGTTTGTGCGGTGTCATTGCGAGCCAATGGAATGATTACAACAATCCTTGCACGGTGTCATTGCGAGCCCGAAGGGCGTGGCAATCTCGTATTTATAAATATTTTTAAACGATTCTATTATTAATGTTAGGAGAATCAATGTTATGAAGGAAAATAATTGGCTTTCGGCAGATACTCTTCGTTCAGAAGAAATGATGAGGCGATGGAAAGACCATTTTAGCCTACCACCATCAACAAGTGATCTGGGAAGTTTCCGTGTTATGTCCGATCCAATGGGAATTCAGGACTTTTTATTTCCTCCATTTTCAGGTAAAGGTGAAGGAACAGGAATGCTTTACATCGACAGAAAACACCCTGCTTCGGAAGGAGTTGAGATCGGATACACCTGGTATCCGGACAAGGTACGAAGGCGTACTACTCTAAACGG
>CAZYWQ010000430.1:0-3033 GCA_964651675.1 uncultured Candidatus Sumerlaeota bacterium
CCTTTATTTCCTTCATTTTTTTCTTCACAATTTTTAAGGAATTAATCAAAGCAGCAAGAACAACTACCGCTGTTCCATGTTGATCATCGTGAAATACTGGTATGTCCAGATCCTTTTTTAATGTCTCTTCGATTTCAAAACATCTCGGAGCAGAAATATCTTCAAGATTGATACCTCCAAAACCTGGAGAGATATTTTTCACAGTTTTAATAATTTCTTCGGGGTTTTTTGTATCAAGACAGATCGGATAAGCATCAACATTCCCAAATTCCTTAAACAACATTGCTTTTCCTTCCATAACCGGCATAGCCGCTTCTGGACCTATATCACCAAGACCCAAAACAGCCGTTCCATCAGTTACGATAGCAACAGAGTTCTTTTTTATAGTCAAAACCTGTGCCTTCATTCTATCTTCAGCTATCGCCATACAAACTCTTGCAACACCCGGTGTGTAAGCCATTGATAAAGCATTTCTCGTCGTCAAAGGCATCTTTGTTTTTATGGATATTTTACCGCCCAGGTGCATTAAAAATACTCTATCCGATACAGTTAAAACTTTTACTCCTTCGACCTTTCTGACGTTATTTATGATATCCTGCCCATGTTTCTCATCTCTCGCAGAAACCGTAACATCTCTTATTAGCGATTCTTTCCTCACCCGTACAATATCGATTGCCCCCAGGTCTCCCTTTTTCTTCGCTATAGCATTTGCTACTTTCGCAAACATCCCTGGCTTGTTAATTAATTCTAACCTCATAGTGAGGGTATAACTCGGACTTGTTGATTTTATCATTTTCTATCTCCTCAAGATTAATATACTTCTTCTTAATACTTTTGAGTTATATTCTCCTATTAGTCTCCACTCGCAATATCAATCATTATTTTTATTTCTGATTATTTTTTGATCGAAAATTTAGATTCTGTTTTTGTTAGCAATCTTTTTATATTTGCCTTATGACGATATATGATCAAAAGTCCGACAACTACACTCATAATTATATATGATATATGTGAGTGTTTTATGATAAGTAAAATCGGCAAGATGATAGCACCCACAATAGAACCGAGTGAAACATAACCTGATATAGCAATAATCACAATCATAACAATGGCTGTTATAAGCATCGCAACAGGAACCAGTGCAACAAACACTCCAATTGTCGTGGCAACTCCTTTACCACCCTTGAATCCAAGATATATAGGAAAAATGTGTCCGAGAATCGTCATTATACCAATACCGATTTTGAACACTTCTTTATTATCAACAATTAACTGACTAAATAATAAAGTATCCTGTTTGATATGAGAGACAACAAAAGAAATTACTACTATAGGAATTATCCCCTTACACATATCCAAGAACAAAACAAAAAATCCCCATTTGTTACCAAGTGCCCTTGCTACATTTGTTGCTCCCGGATTCCCACTTCCTAACTTCCTTATATCCTCACCCTTTTTTATTTTTACAACAATATAACTCGTAGGAATCGCCCCAATAAGATAACCAGTTAAAATGGATAAAATAATAATAATCATTTTCTTTTTCCTCTTACCAGTATCTTTATAGGAACATTATCGAATCCGCATCTTTCTCTCAATTGGTTTTTGAGATAGCGTATATATGAAAAATGTATGAGTTTTTTATTATTAACAAATACGGCAAAGGTTGGCGGTTCGGATGAAACCTGAGTCATATAATTGAGTTTTAACTCATTACCTTTATAAGTCGGTGGTGGATAATTTTTAATTATCTGCTCAAATATATTATTAATTTCTGATGTACTAATTCTTTTCTTATACTGCAAGTACAATTCATCAACCATCTTGAAAATCCGATTCACTCTTTGTCCGGTCAATGCAGAAATCGTAAGAATCGGTGAAAAGTTGATGAATTGTAAATTGTCCTTTATCTCGGATTCAAATTTTTTATATGTAGTATTATCTTTCTCAACCTTATCCCACTTATTAGCTATAATAATACAGGGTTTGTAAAATTCAAATATATAACCAGCAATATGAGCATCCTGTTGAGTAATTCCTTCTGAAGCATCAAGGATAAATAACACAATATCACTTCGTTCCATACTCATTTGAGCTGCTAAAACAGTCAATTTCTCAATACCAATTTCTACCTTACCTCTTCTACGAATACCTGCTGTATCAACAATGCAATACTTTTTACCAGCCACAACCACTTCCGTATTTATTGGATCACGAGTAGTACCAGGAACTTCACTTGTTATCACGCGCCTTTTGCCAATTATAGAATTTAACAATGTTGACTTCCCAACATTTTGTCTTCCAATTATTGCAATCCTTATAATACTCTCGGATTCTTTTTCCTCTTCTATTTCAGTTTCTTCAGGAATAAATGCAATTATATCATCGAGTAATTCAGTAATACCAGTGCCATGTAAAGCGGAAATGGGATATATTTTGTCAAAACCAATCTTATAAAATTCATAGGCATTATTTCTTATTTTATCATTATCAGCTTTATTGATAACAAGGAAAGAATTCTTTCTCGATTTCCGAATTATTCCAGCCACTTCCATATCGATTGGATTCAATCCCTCTTTCCCATCAACAACAAAGATAATCAAATCAGCTTCTTCGATAGCAATGTTAGCCTGTTCACGAATCTCAACGAAAAAATGCTCCGTTGATGAAGGTTCATATCCACCCGTATCAATAAGCAAAAAATCTTTTCCTTCCCATTCTCCCTCAGCATAATTCCTATCCCGTGTCAAACCCGGTTCATCGTAGACAACCGCTCTTCCCTTGCCTATAATCCTATTGAACAATGTGGATTTCCCAACATTTGGTCTTCCAACAATCGCTATTATCACTTTTTTTTTCATATTCATAAATAATCTTAAATTGTTAAAGATGTGATTAAAAATTTTGAAAAATTAATCGTAGACAGTAATTAAAAAATCTAAATGAGATGTTTATTCACAGCAGCATACAATTTTTTCACATTCTCATTAATTTTACCTTTTTCAAACACAGATGCACCGGCAACGATTACAT
>CAZYWQ010000431.1:0-2137 GCA_964651675.1 uncultured Candidatus Sumerlaeota bacterium
CATTTTTATTTATGGCGCACATTTATATATTTGCTTCTCCTTATGTTGAGATTTATGGGGAAGTTATATCGATGGAATATCTGGACAAAGTAGCATCTGAAAGAATTCTTATGGAGGGGACTACTGAAAAAGATGTAGAAAAAACAAAATTTGTGATTCTTTATGAACTGCTTAAGAAATATACTATAGAAAAAGTTATAGAGGGAAAAAATATTGATTATGACCCCGAGTTTATTAAGAAACAAGAGAAATGGGCTAAAGAATCAATAAGCGAGGAGGATTTCAAAAATTTACAGAGGAAACTTCTTTTTACTAAAGAGCTTATTGATACTTATAAATCAAGATTAAAAGAATCAACTAAGGGCGAAAAAGAGTTAAGAGATGAAATCTGGAAACAGTATAAAGCAAAATTGGAAAGATTTAGATATACAAAGGAGTCTTTTGATATTTTCTTAAGAACTTACGGTCAAGATGAGAAAATGTACTCGGAATTTGTAAAAATGGTTCCCGATAGTATAGATGATATGATATCAAAATCAGTCGAGGGATGGAAACAAGATAGTCGAAAAAAAGTATTCAAGGAACAAATAACAGCGAATATAAAATTAGAGTCGGACGATATTTTACGGGGACAAAATTACTTTTGTACTTGTAAACCAGAGTGGGAATTTGAAAAGACAGAATTAGAAGATTTGTTGTTGGTATGGAAAAAGGAATGGGCTTTTGAGAAATTTATATATGAGAAAATTATTAAATATGCAAAATTTTCCGAACTGAAATTTCAAGAAGAATTTGAATCCTGGTGGCTAAATGATATGGAAAAATATAGATATATTTTTGGGGATGATACACAAAATAAACTTTCTAAATGAAACAATGTTGTCCCTTAAAAATTTAAAGTATAAAACTGTAGGCTATCTATAGAAACATAGTTCCGCCCATTTCAATTGTATGGACATAACATCGTTCTGTCCGTTCATTTCAAAGATTCTACCAATTGCTTATGCACAAGAAAATTCATCATCTTTAATTTTACATAGTCTTCATCATAGAAAAAATAACCTTTGTTTTTACCATTTCTTGCGGAACTGCCTGAGTCTTTTATTAGATACCAATCCTTCCCATCTTTCTCAAGATAACCGACAAGATGTATGGCATGCTCATCAGTTGTGGATTCATTGCTGAAGCGCATTTGGCGTGCGCTATCATCGATATATTTCGATGGAACGTCATAGGTCGGTATCATTGCAACATCCAGATATGCATTGTATCCTGATTCTACGGTGTCTCCAGCAATGCAGATTGTATATCCTTCTCGAATTGCTTTCTTGATAATTTTTATGAACTCATCAAGTGGCACATTGTAATATTCTTCACAATGCCACCAATTATCCAAAACTTCGTATTCCACTTTTTGGTGAAATGGTTTCTGCATTAGTGACATAACATCGATATAATCATCTAAATTTAGTTGAAGTACATCCTCAAGATATTCTTTCGGGGTTATTTCTTTACCATCGATCTTAATGGTTGTTGGTGGAACACCCAGATATTTATTCAAGATCGATTTAATTTTTTTAATCGCTTCATCTTCATTCCATTCTTTTTTCTCAACCAAAGAATTAAGATAATCTTTCATCTCCTGATACATTTTTGTGTTAGAATGAAGTCCTTCTGCTGATGTGTTTCCTGTATAAAGTTCTGCCGGGACAATCCCGTACTGTTTCCAAACTCGCTTAATTGCATTCGGTAGAGAGCCTTTGCTGAAGCGTGAATTGCCTTTTTCTTTTATGAATCGTTTCGCCTTATCGACATATTCCCAATATACTGTGTACATCTCCGATAGCTTAATCTTCTTTTTCGTTTGTCTGTAGATTTCCGATTCGAAAAATGAAGTTGATGAATAAGCCCAACAGGAACCTGTGACACCTTGCGAGATAGGTTCATTGTACCAACACTTTGTGAATTCATCGTCTGATTTGGGCAAATCCAATCCGCTGAAATCCATTTTGAACTCTTTGTGGAACAATTCGTCTTCTCTTGGCTTTTCACCCAATTTCTCTTTTAGCTGTATCGAGAATTTGTCTCCGTATTCGATAAAAGCTCCCTTATCGTGTCTCTCTTCTTCGCAAAGTAA
>CAZYWQ010000431.1:2147-3033 GCA_964651675.1 uncultured Candidatus Sumerlaeota bacterium
CTGATATAGTGGAAGAAAAAATATGGTAATCAAAATTAACAGTGTCTCTCTTTTCATAAGCATAATCCTCGCTAAATTTTTTATTAACATTATCAAATATACCCTAAAAAAGCGTTTTTAAAGAAAAATTTTAAATTAAAATCAATTATTCCAAAGATTTTTCTTCACATTAACAATCGACTTCTATAGGAACTACAAGATAGTATTCGAATATAAGTACTGCAATAGTTTCATTTCAGGAATAAGGAGGTAGGAATATGCGATTGAGAACAAGTTTCTTGATATGTGTTTTATGTTTTACCATTTGTCTTTTATACGCAGAAAATAATAAAAAAATATCAAAGGAGAGTAACAAGATGACTACAATCCCTGATAATCGTATAGCCTCAAATGAATCACCTGTTCCGAAAGAAGAACCACTCTGTCGTGTTGGCATTGTACTCGAATCCGATAATAAGACAAGTATGGATATTTTCTTGCCTGTCGGAGAATACAAAATCTGGAGTGAATCAAAATCGGTATTAATTGGGGTAACAACAGACAAAAAAAGTATAGAGGTAATGCAACTGAAGATCATAGTAAAGGATAATGCAGTTATTTGCAAAAATGAGGTTAATAGAGAAATTATAAGAGATAAAAATTTTATTAGCATCCAGAATACTATCCCAAAAGAGACTCTCGCACCAAAATCGGGGATTCTTCTGAAGGGTTGTGTTACTGGAAGAGGTTTTCACTGGCAAAAGGAGGTCGATTTTTATTATCCTTACAAATTGGAATTTTATAATTGGAACTCGAAACTTGTTGTTGTCAATGAAGTTCCGATGGAAGCCTATATTACCTGTGTCGTAACCTCAGAGATGGGTGCTGAATGTCCTCCTGAATTCAT
>CAZYWQ010000432.1:0-3023 GCA_964651675.1 uncultured Candidatus Sumerlaeota bacterium
GTTATATTCTGTTTCTAAACCTATGATTCTTAGGGGTCAATCAGTAGTACAGATAGAAATCTATCCAATGCATTATATTCCTGCAAAAAGGACTTTGAGAATATACACCAACCTTCAGGTAAAAATTGATTTTATCGATGCTGCGGTAATGACAGCACCCGTTACTGAATTCAGACAAGAAGTTCTTTCTGTTGAAACACCTTATTGGAAACAATACAAAAAGATATTGAATTTCGATTGGCTAAAAAACTTTGTCATCGCAACACCAAGCGCTCAATATTTGATTATTACTGCAGACAATTTTGAAGATGAGATAGCTCCACTTGCCGAATGGAAAAGGATGAAAGGTCTTCAAACAAAAGTTGTGAAATTTTCTTCAATTGGAACGACTGATACTGATCTTCGGAATTATATTAGCAATGCCTATCATAACGGATCGGTTAAACCTACCTACATCCTTTTAGTAGGAGATGTAGAGCACATTCCTGCTCATCTCTATAACGGTAATACTGCAACAGACCTCTACTATGTGACAGTTGATGGCGACGATTTTCTGCCTGATATTGCCATTGGAAGATTTAGTGCCAAAACCGAAGATGAAGTAACCTGTATGGTAAACAAAACAATCCGATATGAAAAAACACCTGTTGTTTCACAAAATGAATGGTACTCGAATATATCTTTGATCTCAGACCAGGGATACTTTGAGGATACATCCAACTGGGTTTATGATTTTATAACAGCTCGTGGCTATTCGGCTGATCGTTTTTACCGTTCCTTAGGTACTGCAACCGATAGCAACATATCTAATGCAACAAATGACGGTAGAGTCATTCTGAACTATAGAGGGCATGGTTCTACAACTGGATGGGGAACGGGAAGCTTTGGAAATTCCGATATATTGGCACTAACTAATAATTCTATGACTCCCATTATTATCTCACCAACTTGTCTGACCGGACATTTTGATGATCCTGCAAGGGACTGTTTTGGTGAAACCTGGTTAAAAGCTGGTGCACCTAACGGTAAAATCGGAGGTGTGGATTTTTGGGGTTCGTCCAGGGTAAGCTACGGGGGTTACAACGACGAGTTGTGTAAAGGTGTTTATAAAGCATCCTTTGATGATGGAATAAACAGTTTCGGAGACATTACCAATCAAGCAAAGCTTTATATGTTTGATGTTTATGGTACTGGGAGTACATGTGAACTTGAGTTCAATTTATTTAATGTTTTAGGCGATCCAGAATTGAAAGTATGGTTTCAGGTACCTACAACCTTAGCGGAAGGATGGAAAGTAATCGATCTTGATATCCTTGGTGGAAAACATGTAGGTGGCATAACAAAAGAAGCTATGCAGGACGTTGGCAACCAAAATGCCTTTCCTGTTCTTAGTTTTCCTTATTCAAGTGGTGAAACTCCTGCCTGTTTTGTTACATTCAGTGTTCCATCTGACTGGGATGGATTGAGTGATTTTCTGGTCGAGTTTGTATGGTACTCACCCACACAGGATGGTAATGTAAAGTGGTCCATTGTTTATGATCGAAAAGATGTCGGTACAACACCCTACACAGGTTTTAATAGACAAATAAAATATGCGTGGGGAACAAGAAAAGATAAAATATCTCACAGCTTAATTGAAATATGGTCTCTGACTAAACACGGACCAATTAATCCTGGAGATCTTGTTACACTCGGAATTGAGAGATTTAGGTATAACAGAAATGAATCCGGCGTTAAAAATGCTATCACCGAAAATGTCTATTTGATATCCTCCAGAGTTTTATACAAAACAAAATAATGATAACGCCTTGTTAAGAATATGTAAGTACTTGTAAATTCCGGAATCGTTTAGGATATATATTCTAAATGGTAAGAGGATTAGGAAATTCATCAAATTTGAGTATCAATATCACAACTAACAAAATAGCCAGCATAAATATGCTGGCTATTATATTTCTATCTTAAGCAAGATCATTAACAAATTTTCAGTTGTCAGTTTTACATTTTAATCATATACTGTTTACATTAGTCTCATAAATCCTATACAAGAGACAATCAGATCGAAAAAATACACTCTAAAATCTTGACAAATAAGCATGATCATTAGATAGTTGATTAATAAATCACAGATAAATATTACTATTTTCAACCGAGTCAATAATAGTATTAGAAGTCCAATCACTGCCTTATGAAGAGACTAAACAATTATGTTATGCAAAAAGCACATAGAGTTTATTAGACTAATTATAACAATAAAATGATAATTAAACAATAAAAAAACAATAAAGGAGGATCCAAATGAAGAAGTATCTCACACTTATGATGACTCTAACATTGGGATTAATATTAATCCTGGTGCTCGTGAAAGGAATCGGATGGGCACAGGAGCCAGGAACTGACAAAGAGGCTCCCCTATGGACCAGCAGCGCTGAGATTCCAGAAGGAATGCAGGTCCAGAGTCCACCCGATAAACCCAATGCAATTGATCCCTTGGATGCGAAGGAAGCTAACCCTTATGACAGTGAGCTACGCGTTGCAGGCGCCACACTAAAACCACGCCAGAGCGATGTGGAATGGGACTGTGGAACCGGAGGGATGGTCTATGCTTCAAGCGGAGACTACACCACGGTATTTAATGTTCCTCTATACCTACCGCAAGGCGCAACAGTAGAGTACTTGCGAATGTACTACTACGACACAAACTCCTCTGAGAATTGCATTGGTTGGTTCACTGTCTACGATTTGTTTGGATCAGTCGTAGAGGAATTTCATGTCTATTCGAGTGGCGACTCAGGCAATAACTTTACGACCACAAGCGAATTCTCCCACACAATAGACTATAGTCAATATTCTTATGTCCTCAATTGGCGTCCTAATGAGCTGGGTAGTGATATGCAGTTGTGTGGTTTTCGAATATTCTATGAGGCCCCTTCAACAGCTACATCCCCTATCTGGAAAGACTATAAGTGATCTAATTGCTTATTAACTAACAAAATAGCCAGCATATATATGCTGGCTATTAA
>CAZYWQ010000433.1:0-2995 GCA_964651675.1 uncultured Candidatus Sumerlaeota bacterium
GATTATTATGACTTTATTGAGGTTGATGATGACCATTTAGGAGTCGTGATTGCTGATGTTTCAGGCAAAGGTGTTCCAGGAGCTTTGATAATGACTATGGTGAGAAGTGCATTAAGATCGGATGCAATTGGTGTTAAATCCCCACGAGAAGTACTAATTAAGATAAACGAAAAAGTATGTAAAGACACAAAAGAAACTGTTTTCATTACGATGAACTACATAATTATCGACATTAAAAATATGAAGCTTCGTTTTGCCCGAGCCGGACATGAACCTCTAATAATGATAAATCCTAAAACAAATCAATCTCATCTATCATTACCCAAAGGAATTGCATTAGGACTTGTTGAAGGTGAAACATTTGATGTTATGGAAGAAGTCGAATATGACATACAAAAGAATGATGTTATGATTCTTTATACTGACGGAGTCATAGAAGCGATGGATACAAATGAAGAGGAATATGGACAGGACAGATTTATAAACAAACTACAGGCAAATGCAGAAAATTCACCAAACCTCCTGATTGATAACATTATCAAAGATATAACCAATTACACAAAAGGAATACCTCAACATGATGATATAACCCTTGTTGTCATCAGGTTTGATGAAGTAGCTGAAGATAGAAAAGGCTTGACCATAAAAAATGTACAAAGTATATAATTTAACAAAACAATAAATATCTATTATATCGGAGTGAGAGAGTTGAAAAATTTTGAAATTGTAGAAAAAGATAATTTCGAACCTAAGAACATCAAATTTATATCTGTTATAGGATACTTGGATGCACATACCGTAACTTTGTTGGAAGAAAAGTTATATAAACTTATCAATGATGGAACACAGAGGATTATTATAGAATTTAATGAATTAGCTTATATATCAAGTGCAGGTATTGGACTCTTAATGGGAGCAACACAAAAAATCAGATCGAATGGTGGAGATTTAGTTATCTATAATCCAACACAAAAGGTATTTAATATCTTAAAGACTCTTGGATTTACTGAGATTTTCAACATTGCTATGACTGAGCAAGAAGCTATTAATTTTTTTAAATAAATATTTTTCTGCAGGTTTAATTCTATGACTGCTTTAAACCAAAAAGAAAAAATAGATGTTGAAGTAAAATTGCCGTGTGATGCACAGCTATTAAAATATATAAGAAAATTAGTATGTGAAATTGCATCTGATATAGGTTTTTCAGAAAAAGATGTTAGTCATATCGAAATAAGCGTTGATGAAGCTTGCACAAATGCTATTAAGCACGCTTACTCCTGTGATATTTCAAGAGTATCATCTCCTGTAAAAGGCAAAACTCCAGAACGAAGATTGATAATTTCTGTTAATGCATTACCTGAAAAGATGTGTATTTCTGTGTGTGATTATGGTATTGGATTAAAAAGTGGCAATATCGGAATTAAGGATATTGATGAGTATCTCAAGAAAAAACGACAATCCGGTCTCGGGATATATCTCATTCGGAAGTTTATGGATGAAGTGGATTTATCCTCTGCAAAAGGCTCTGGAACAGTAATTAGTATGACAAAATACAAACCACGCTCCTAATTATTATAACCATCTCATTATAATTTCTCATTATGGTCATTTGATTTGAAATCACTTATATCTTTTCCAAAAATAAAAAATTAAAGTATATTATTACTCCTATCGATAATATTTATAAGGATGCGTAACTCTAATATTGACAGGATAATAGCGTCGATTCAGGAAGGTCTAAAAGCTAATCCTGATGATAGTAAGCTCAAAGAAGCATTAGGGGAAGCCTATGCCAAAAAAGGGATATTTAATGAAGTCGCTATGAGGATTTATGATGAAGTCCTCGAAAAAAATTCATCACATACCATCATCCAAAATGCGAGAAGTATACTTTATGCTCTCCAGGAAGTCGAAGCAAAGATTAATGATATAGATGACCCTGATAATATTGATGAAAACATTTTCAATTCAATCATTCCGATACTTTCTAATGCATCAAAAAAATATACAGACTCTCCTGATATTTACTGCACTCTTGGTAGCATTCTTTTGATGAAGAAAAACTTTGATTCTGCACTTAAATTTTTCAATCACGCCATAGACTTAGGATTCAATGACTTCAAAAAAATAATTCGTCTATATAATCTTTATACTAAAAAGAAAGATTGTCCTCCAGAGCTATTAAAACAACACGCATTTTTCTGCATAAAAGATAAAGATTTTGATAAAGCCATTCAAGATTTCGAAACGATTCTCGAACAAAATCCAAACGATGAATCAACAACTGAACGATTATTAAAATTGTATGAAAGAAAGTATAACGAAAAGAAAAATGTTCATACAACAGCTTTCCGAATTGGCGATATAATAGCGCAATTGAAGAAGTATAAAGAGGCAATAGAATATTATAAGGTGGCTTCTAAGGATAGTGGATTGCGCAATAATGCTTTGTCAAATATTGGGAAATGCTTTATTGAAATTGGGAAACATGATGAAGCTTTTAATTATCTATCTCAAACCTCTATTAATGAGAATTCAAGAAAATTGCTTAATATGATTGCTGAGAACCTGGAGAAAAATGGAAACTATGCAAAGGCGTTAGAAGTACTGCAATTCATCAATAAACATAATGATATTCTTTCGGGCTATATTGCATCTGATGAGAAAGAATTGCTTATCAATACAGCTTTGGAACTTGGTGATAGATTTTTTATCAGAAAGAAATATAAACAGGCTATTCAGGAATATATCAAAGTATACAATATGGATTATCCTAATTTAAGTGAGCTATACAATAAATTCAAAAAGATTAGTTATCTTGATCCAGCAAATGCAGAAGCTATCTATTACCAGGCACAAATAAGTCTCAAGAAAAATAATAAAATGGATGTGGTTAATCTGTTAAATGACCTTATCAATATAGCTCCGGATTATCCAACAGTTAAAGAAACCTTAATGGAGTTGTACGATGATTTAATAGCACACAATCCTAATA
>CAZYWQ010000434.1:0-2988 GCA_964651675.1 uncultured Candidatus Sumerlaeota bacterium
CCGTACTTGTTACGGGGCAGGAATGACACGATTGTCAGTTGTCGGTTGTCGGTTTTACATTTTAAATTTAACTCTCTCTACTGATTATTTTCGGACAATTTTAACCAAAAAAATCCTCGTCTTCTTCGCTGTCGAAAAAATCATTTTTTATCGGATATTCAATTAATTTTAGACACTTTATGAAGTATTTTTTGCCCTAACCAAAATCCCGCTTGACATACTAAATATTGTATATTATAAAATCTCCTTACACAATATATATTGTGAGTGGAGTTTTCGCCAATCACCTTGTTTTTATCTACTTTTAGTCAAAAGAGAGGGGTTTATTAATGTCCGATATTATTAATGTTAACTATGAAAAGAGCGATGTTGATAATGTTATTCCTATAATTAAAAAAGAGACATTAGACAACATTTCCAAAGTTGTAAAATCAAAGATCAAGGATTCATTTCCCGAACCAACATTTTCTGAAAATGCCATTAGAGTTTTAGAGCGTAGGTATCTGCGAAAAGATTCTGAGGGTAATGTTATCGAAACACCAAAAGAAATGTTGATAAGAGTGGCGAGAAATATTGCTTCTGCAGAATTGTTATATGACGAAAAAGCTGACACCGATGCTAAAACAAAAGAGTTCTATAATCTGATGGCAACCAGAGATTTTATGCCGAATTCTCCTACATTGATGAATGCCGGTAGAAATCTGCAACAATTGTCAGCTTGTTTTGTGTTGCCCGTTAATGATTCGATGGAAAGTATCTTTCAGGCAGTCAAAGATACAGCAATGATCCATAAAAGCGGTGGCGGAACAGGTTTTTCATTTTCAAGAATCCGACCTAAAAATGATGTGGTCAAAACGACAAAGGGGATTTCAAGCGGTCCATTATCATTTATGGAAGTCTTTGATACAGCCACAGAAACGATAAAACAGGGTGGTACTCGTAGAGGCGCTAATATGGCGATATTGAATGTGGATCATCCCGACATAATGGATTTTATAACCGCAAAAGAGAATAATAATAAGCTGAACAACTTTAACATTTCAGTCGGCATAACAGATAAATTTATGAAAACGCTTTTTAAAGATGAAGAATATTCATTGATAAATCCTCATACCAAGAAATCTGCAGGAAAACTTAAAGCAAGTGAAGTCTTCGATAAGATTGTCGAAATGGCTTGGAAAAATGGAGAACCAGGAGTTGTCTTCCTGGACAGCATTAACAAAGATAATCCAACTCCAAAGTTGGGTAGAATAGAAAGCACTAATCCTTGTGGAGAACAACCTCTCTTACCTTATGAGGCTTGTAACTTAGGCTCCATCAATCTCTCCAATATGGTCAAAGGGACTAATGGAAGTTCCATCATCGATTACGAAAAATTAGAAAAGGTCATATATTCTTCAGTGAACTTTCTTGATAATGTAATCGATAAGAGCAAATTCCCATTGAAAAAGATACATCAGATGGTTGCAGGAAATAGGAAGATAGGATTGGGGATAATGGGATTTGCAGATATGCTGATAAAATTAGGGATTGCCTACAATTCTGAAGAAGCGATTAAAAAAGTTGAAGAAATAATGAGTTTCATTGATGAAAAGGCAAAAGAAGCATCGTTGAAACTGGCAGAAAAGAGAGGTACATTTAAAAACTACAAAGAAAGTAAATGGGACAGAATGAATCTTCCTTTGAGAAATGCAACAGTGACGACTATTGCTCCTACAGGCACTATCAGCATCATTGCGGGTTGTTCGAGCGGAATCGAACCACTGTTTGCGATTTCATTTATTAGATATGTTATGGATAAAGATGAATTGGTCGAGGTCAATCCAGTTTTTGAATCATTAGCGAAGGAGATGGATTTTTATAACGAGCGACTTATGAAAAAAATCGCAAAGGCTGGAACTCTTAAAAACATAAAGGAAATTCCTGATAAGATTAAAAAAGTTTTTGTAACTGCGCATGAGATTTCGCCAGAGTGGCATATCAGAATACAAGGAGCTTTCCAGAAACACACTGATAATGCCGTATCAAAAACAATCAATTTTCCCAATAAAGCTACTACGGAAGATGTTAGAAAAACCTATTTACTCGCTTACAAATTAGGCTGCAAGGGTGTGACAGTCTATAGAGATGGGTCAAGAGAAGAACAAGTCTTAAATATCGGAAGCATCAACAAAATAGATAAGATGTATGGGAAGATTCTTCCAAGACCCAGACCTGATGAGGTTATCGGATTCACAAAAAAAGTAAAAATTGGATGCGGTAATTTATACATAACAGTGAATTCGGATGAAACAGGAATATGTGAAGTCTTTACCAACACAGGAAAAGCAGGAGGATGTGCTTCACAATCCGAAGCAACAGCAAGAGTAATATCGGTTGCAATACGGTCTGGAATTGCCTTGAACGAAATCGTAGACCAATTAAAAGGAATAAGGTGTCCATCCTGCATCAGGAAAAAAGGAGTAACAACATTATCCTGTCCCGATTCCATCGCAAGAGCGATCGAGAGTGTTCATAAAGAGTTGGAAATAAAAGAAGTCGAAACAATCAGTAAACCACTATGCCCCGAATGTAGCTCAGAACTCGAAACGGGCGAAGGCTGTATGGTGTGTAGGAATTGTGGCTATTCGAAATGTGAGTAATATCTGAAATCAGAAGTTTATAGAGATTCTTTCTCAGAATCTCTTTTCATTTGTATTTGAAATGAAAGTTCATTTTTAACAATTTTTTTCGTATTCTTTTTAGCGTCAATTTCGAATCTCACAGGTTTATAACCATTTTTTTCTATCCTTATAACTCGCCAACCTCTAATTATTGTATGCGGAATGGGAAAATAAAAAGCCGCATCAAATTCACCTTCAAAATAAACCTTACCTGTTGAATTAGTTATAACCTTCTTTATGCGCGCTAAGGATCTTGGTGGTTGCTGAATGCCCTTTTTGAAATCATTCCACCTTGATTCCTCATAAAGTTTAAGAAATAATACAG
>CAZYWQ010000435.1:0-2985 GCA_964651675.1 uncultured Candidatus Sumerlaeota bacterium
CTTATATACAGGATGCGCCTGTTATTGATGGTAAGTTAGATGATAAGGTTTGGGATAAAGCAGAAGTGATTACCGATTTTGAAACCGATAAGCAGGGAACTTTGGCGAAATATCAGACTTATGTGCGGTGTTTATATGATGATGAAAATTTGTATGTCGGGATAAAGGGTATGGATGAGAATCCTAAAGAGCTTGTAGCGGGTGCAAAAGGTGTAATAAAATTTCTCTGGGGAGATGATGACTTTGAATTATTTTTTGATACGAATCACAACCAGAGTTCTTATTTTCGTATGATGACCAATTCCGTAGAAACAACCTTCACAAGCAGTCCTAAAAAAGGATTGTATGAGGGTGAATATATGGTTAAGACCTTTGTCGGTGATGATTATTGGTCAGCGGAATTCAAGATTTCGTTCGCAGAATTTGGATTAACCAAACCTGAATCGGGAACTATCTGGGGATTCAATGTGAGAAGACATAATCAATCGCCTGTAAGAGTTCAAAGCGATTGGTCAAAGATGCAGAATACTCCATACGAACCTTGGCGATTTGGATTGCTAACTTTTGAAGAATCGAATTAACCACAGAGAACACAGAGATATAAGAGTAGAGAAACTGGAAGGACATTTTAAATATTTTGTCTGCTGTGATGTAGAATGAATTAGTATTTTATTATTTTACCCTTTTAAAGCGGTTCTTGTAAAAATACTTAGACCTCAACCTGCGCTGAATATTCATTTTAGTATATTTTTCATAATGTATAAGCTGAAAGCTATTTTCAAGTTTATGTGTTTGAATTTAGTTTCGTCTCTTTATATTTAAAATAATTAATTGCAAACAATAGATGTAAAATAAACAATAATATGGGGGAAATTATCGACCAGTATTGATTAGCCGTTAATAAGTACAATATTAAAAATAGAAAGAATGAATTTAGCAAAGCTATAGAATACATCAAACAGGAGTGCGAACTTAGCCAATTAAAATATTCTGGTTTATCCTTATCAGTATACATTCTCGTTTCATTTTGAAAACCTAAAGGGTTGAAAGATAAGAATGAATGTCTTTGTTCATTTATATATCGAGTGCAATGAACAAAATAAAAGTGATTTCTTAAGATAAAATAATACATTATTCCCCCAAATATGAACCCAACAGTAAGTCCTATTATTAGAGGATATGTTAAGTTAATTGATTCTTTTTTAAAAAATTGATATAAACCCGAACCCAATCCGAGTATGGTTGTGTAAAAAGTTGCAAGGAATTTGAAAATACCTACAATTTGATCATCATAGTGACGCATATGGTTAAAACATTGATTAAAATCGTTCTGTAAGAATTTAGTAGCTTCTTTTGAATTATCTGAATTTTGTTGTGTAGTGTTTTGTCCCATTATATTCCCTCCTTATCCCCTTAGTCATTAAAAGGCTTTAAATAAACTATTGTTGGCTTCGGAAACATAGTAATAAAATTCTTTTTAAAATAATGTTGAACCAAGGAATCATTCGGTTAAAAACATCAATGTTTCCGAAGGGTGTCTATTTAATTAGACCTCTATCTATTAAAATAGATATAGATTAAAATTGTCAAGCAAATATTTTATTTAGTTTTGCTGTAATTGAGATTTATTCTTCCCCTTCAGTTTTTTCAATCTTGGGTTCTACTTTTTTTCTTCTTTTGTGGGAGTTTCTTGTGCGGATTCTTCTTGTTCTTCGTCCTCTTCTTCTTTTTCACCAACTCTGGCAACTCCTGTGAGGCTGTCTCCTTCTTTTAATCGTATAAGTCTGACGCCCTGTGTCGCTCTTCCTAAGTCTCTGAGCGATGATATCGGAAGTCTGATAATCATTCCGTGTTGCGTCATTACGATTAACTCATCATCTTCCATTACTTCTTTGATGCTGATGACTTTTCCGTTTCTTTCGCTTGTTTTGATGTTTATAACTCCTTTGCCACCTCGTCGAATAATTCTGTATTCTTCAACAGGTGTTTTCTTACCATATCCTTTTTCACATACAGTCAGGATACTCGCACCTTCTCTAACAACTTCCATTCCGATGATTTCATCGTCTTTTTCAAGGCGCATTCCGATTACTCCTCGAGTGGCTCGTCCCATAGCTCTGACATCCGATTCGTGGAATCGTATTGCTTGACCACTTTTGGATGCTAAGAATATTTCGTTTTGTCCGTTGGTAAGCACAACACTTTCTAACAAGTCGCCTTCATCTAATAGAATGGCAATCTTTCCGACTTTTTGCATATTTTCGAAGTTCATCAGGTTGACTTTTTTCACGATTCCTTTTCTTGTTGCCATAAAAATGAAGTGTTGGTCATCGTAATGTGCAACTGGAATCATTGCCGTGATGATTTCGTCTTTTTCTATTGGCAACAAGTTGATGATTGCCTTACCTTTTGATTGTCTGTTGCCCTGAGGAAGGTCATAAACCTTTAGGCGATATGCCTTTCCTTTATTTGTGAAGAAAAGAATATAGTTATGGGTTGTTCCGATGAATAGATGCTCGACCCAATCTTCTTCTTTTGTGCTCATTCCCGTAATCCCTTTTCCACCGCGTCTTTGCTTTTTGTATGTACTTGTTGGGATACGCTTTATATAGCCTTGATATGAAACTGTTATTACCATATTTTCTTCTGCTATTAAGTCTTCGACATCGAGTTCTTCGGCTTCTGGAACGATTTCTGTCCTTCGTGGATCACCATATTTCTTTTTTATTTCTTTGAGTTCGTCTTTTATTATTTTAAGCACTAACTTTGGATTTTTGAGGATCGATTTTAAATATTCTATCTTCTTTATGAGTTCTTTGTATTCACTGACTAATTTATCTCGCTCAAGTGCGGTTAGTCTCTGAAGACGCATTTCGAGAATCGCTGTCGCTTGATCAAAGGAGAGTTTGAATTTTGTCATTAATGATGTTCGCGCAGTTTCAACATTTTCTGATTTTCTGATAATCTTGATTATGGCATCTATAT
>CAZYWQ010000436.1:0-2983 GCA_964651675.1 uncultured Candidatus Sumerlaeota bacterium
CTCCTACAGCCAGGCGACAAAAGAGAAGCTATGGTTGTAATCGATCCCGATGCGATTAAAGATGTAAAGTCGGGCGAAGAGGTTGAGTTCTCACTCACTGGATTTATAGATGGTAATATGATCGGAGGAGATAACTTCAGAATCAAAAAGAAATAGGGAAGAACAGTAAGGGTCATGTCTTACTTTAGATAATCTGACTTCTGTTTTGAGGCACGACCAGGTAGTTCTCATATTGATGATGCCGAACAAAGGCGTGGATTCTGAGGCAGCAAATACTGCTGAGCAGATCACGCCTCGACCGTTGAAGGGATAAGGTTTGATTTTTGAAATTTAGCAATGAATTCTTTGCAAGCAAGACTAATAAGAAATTTATAGTGAGAAATTAGAGGAAATCCTCTGTATTTTCATATCTTGTTAATTTAATCAGCTATTCATAATTCAAAAATCAAGATATCACACCTTTTTATAAAAACCTTGAAATGATTCTTCGAGATAATTAATTATTACACAATAAACTCCCTATTAAAATAGGATGTCACTTACTAATTAAAAACTTCAAAATGCTATGGAGGATAACTTGATGTATTATCAAGAAATAAAAGAAGCAAGGCCAGTGGCTGAAGAGGATGTTCGGCAACTTCAGGAAAGGGTAAGCGCTATTCTCAAGAAGGTTCGTGATGAGGGAGATAACGCTCTTAGATATTATTCAAAGAAATTTGATGGCTTCGAGCCTAAGTCTTTTCGAATCCTACCTAAACAAGCTGAAAAAGCAAAGGACCAACTTCCCGCTGAAGTGATTGAAGAATTGGATGTAGCTATCGAACAAGTAACTGCATTTGCTAAAGCTCAAAAGGAAAGTATAGTCGAATTCGAGAAGGAGTTTCGACCTGGAATGTTGATGGGACAAAGGATCATACCAGTGGATTCCTGTGGCTGTTATGTTCCTGCAGGTCGCTATCCCTGTCTCACTTCTGCAGTAATGTCCGTAATTCCCGCTAAAGTTGCTGGAGTGAAACGAATTGTAGCATGCAGTCCTCCGGGACGCAATCAATCCATCAATCCAGGAATTCTTTACACGATGTCTAAGATGGAAGTAGATGAGAT
Source organism: uncultured Candidatus Sumerlaeota bacterium (assembly GCA_964651675.1). Lineage (GTDB taxonomy): Bacteria > Sumerlaeota > CAZYWQ01 > CAZYWQ01 > CAZYWQ01 > CAZYWQ01. The sequence continues at coordinate 1,105 of CAZYWQ010000436.1, forward strand.
ATATTGTCTTGGTGGGGCTCAAGCTATTGGCGCTCTTGCATTCGGAACAGAATCAATTCAGAAGGTTGACTTCATTGTCGGTCCTGGTAATCAATATGTTACAGAAGCCAAACGACAAGTTTTTGGGACTGTTGGAATCGATTTTTTAGCTGGACCGAGTGAATGTATGGTTATTGCAGATGAAACAGCAAGAGCCGATTATATTGCGGCTGATCTTCTTGCGCAATGCGAGCATGACCCCAATGCAAGAGGTGCTTTAGTTACTATTTCCGAACAACTCGCACAGGAAACTCTGAAGGAAATCGAACGACAATTGAAGGAAAGAACAACTGAGGAAGTAGCTCGTGCTTCGTGGGAAAACAAAGGCGTAATAGTTCTTATCTCCAGTCTGGAAGATGCCGCAAGATATGCTAACGAATATGCACCAGAGCATCTTGAAATTCACACTTCTAATCCAAGGGAACTTTTACCACTCCTAAAACATTATGGGTCTCTCTTTCTGGGACAAAACACAGCGGAGGTATACGCAGACAAAATTGCGGGACCAAATCACATTCTTCCAACCGGTGGCGCTGCTCATTATACTGGTGGACTATGGGTAGGAATGTTTATGAAAGTAGTAACGCATATGGAAACGAATCCTCAAGCATCGCTGTCGCTTGCTAAATACGCTGAGACTCAGGCAACTTATGAAGGAATGGATGCTCACCGTTTCGCAGCCACCATTCGCCTGCAATCTCTCAAAAATAAACCGCTGAGGCACTGATAAACAATATAGTGCCATTCCGAAACTATTAATGAAATCCCAAGAAAGCAGATTGTAGTGTAAAAAGTCTGGATTTTTAGATGTCATGGAGTGTTTTTTTATTTTCCAATCAACATCTTTCTCCAGATCTGCTAACCTTTAAAAACAAATATTCAACACACTGTATCAAGCTACAGTAAGAGTTCTCTTATAAGAACCATTTTCATCATTATTTTAAATAACTCTTGATATATTATCAAGAATCACATAATGAATACAAAATGATTTTTTATTCAGTTTTTATTTCGTGATATTTTGTGTTCTTTAGTTGCTAATCTTTTAGGGAGCATTCAAATATGAATTTCCAAGATGTAATAAGCAATCTACAGAGATACTGGATGGATTATGGATGCATTATCCAGCAACCTACTGACATTGAGGTAGGCGCAGGAACTTTTAATGTTGCTACATTCTTAAGATCTCTCGGTCCAGAACCCTGGAAAGTCGCTTATGTTGAGCCATCCAGAAGACCTACTGATGGTAGATATGGTGAAAATCCAAACCGTCTTCAACATTACTATCAATTTCAGGTCATTTTGAAACCAGCCCCATCTGATTCTCAGGATATCTACCTTGAGAGTCTCAAGGCACTTGGTATCGAACCAAAAGAGCATGATATACGATTTGTCGAAGATGATTGGGAATCTCCTACTCTCGGAGCATCTGGTCTTGGATGGGAAGTATGGCTCGATGGGATGGAAATCACTCAGTTTACCTACTTTCAACAAATCGGAGGAATCGAGCTGGAAGTGATTCCTCTCGAATTAACTTATGGTCTGGAGAGAATCACGATGTTCATTCAGGGAATCGATAATGTTTACGATTTGAAATGGACTAACAATGTTAAATATGGTGATATTCATCATCAGAGCGAGGTTGAATACTCCAAATATAATTTTGAGACGGCTGATGTGAAGATGTACTTTAATCTATTCAAGATGTATGAAACAGAATGCTTAAAACAAATCGAGGAAGGATTAGTTTTACCTGCCTATGATTGTGTTTTAAAATGTTCTCACTGTTTCAATATGCTTGACGCCAGAAGCGCTATCAGCGTGGCTGAAAGAACTGGCT
>CAZYWQ010000437.1:0-2982 GCA_964651675.1 uncultured Candidatus Sumerlaeota bacterium
ACTTGAAATAATCTCACAAGGAGTTCGTTCCCAATCCCGCATATCGAACCATACTAGCGTAGTAGAAAAAAATGAAGCAGTTATTAACCATATACTTACTATGATGTGAACTAATCCTCCCCAGAAAGAAATCGGAGGTATTATTAGAGGCAGATTGAGGTTCTTTCTATCGTATTTAAATTTCGGATCTACAAGACCAAAACCCATAAGCAATTCTATTAAAAGGGGTATAAAAAAGTATCTGATACCAACACCAATGAACAGGGTTAAAAATAACAACACTAACAGAAGAGGTAATCCACCTGATAAAAACTGAGATAGTACCTGAATATATACAACATATACTACTCCGTTCCAGACTAAGGTTAATAAAACAAGCATTATAAGGAACCCTAACCTGCTTGTTTCCTTACCAGATATCGAATAATCGCTGTTGTCTGTTTTTGAATTTTTAGACTCAGTCATTTAGAAACTGCCTCTTATTATCTCGAGTAAAAAATTAATAACAAAAATCATCATAAAAGTCAATCTCTAAATGAAAGCTTACTTTAGCATTTAAATATAGTAATAAACTGAAACTTTAAGAAGAAAATGTTCAGGTTTATTTGTTTTGACTGCAAACTAAATTGTTGAAAATGAAATCAAGTCACATTAGATTATTAAATAACAATATTTCATCAAAGGTATAATAGTATGAGGAAAATGTTTGTTTTGATATTTATTTCCACAATGTGCGTAAGTTCATTTTTATATGCTCAAGATACTAAAGATTCCCAAAATTCCCAAGATAAATCACGAATAGATCAGCTAATTATGTCAGAAAGGATGAGGCTTATATCCAAATATTATGGCAAATATCTGTATAACAAAAGTGAGAATCAAAAAATTATCTATAGTCTGTTTGGGAAAGGTCCAAAGTTGGAGTTAACGATTGAGACACCAGAAGCAGTGTTTATTTCAAGATTTAGTAAGTTTGATGAAGAAACCATCATCTTTTATAGTTTTGAATCTTTCGAAAAGGGAGATTTGATAACAACAGACGAAAAGAATAAAAATCTACCTGATGAGGTATACTTGAATATGAGTGCAGGTGAAAAGAAATTGATTATCAAGCAGAAAATGATGGATGGAACGACCACCGATATAACCGCAGATAAGTTCATAACATACTTTGGGAGAAAGAAGGAGATAACAACACTCTTATTGCCTTTGCAAGAAGGTTATAAATATGTCTACAAAAGTATAATAGATGGCAAAATTACTGATAAAAGCAAAACAATCATAGTCTCTGTCAAAGGTAAGGAAATAATTATGGAAAGAGATCGTTATGCTGTCGAAACATTGTTTCCTGATAACAGTATGGAAAGAGTATTTTATGGGAAGACAACATTAGGATTATATCGATATGATACAGAAGGACCCGAAAAAGGTTTCAAAATACTTCCTCTTCCCTTAAAGACTGATAGTAAATGGGAGCCTGGAAAGATCGAAAAAGAAGACAGTGGTAAAATAATAAAAATGGAAGCTAATGTTGAAGGATTAGATTATGTTATAACAGAAGATGGCGTTTTTGAATGTTTTAAGATAAGAGAAAAACCGATTGATGATAAAGATAATGGCAAAGAAGAGTATTTATGGGTAGCTCCTGCTGTTGGAATAATACAATTTACCCGGATGGAAGATTCGGAAGAAAACGAGGAAACTATTTATCGATTAGTAAAGTTTTCGTTTAAAGAAGGAATCATTTTCCCCAAATGATTCTTATGTGTTTTGAGTAATAAGTTTTTCACAAGCGATTTTAGCTGCCCTGACTTCTGCCTGTTTTTTACTCTTCCCAGAACCTTTTCCCATAAGCTTATCATTAATATAAACCTCTGCGACAAATTCCTTCAGATGATCAGGTCCTTTTTCACTTACTATTTTATAGACAGGTATAGTTTGATGTTCTCGTTGAACAATTTCCTGTAAGTTAGATTTATAATCTATGATAATGTCACCTTCGAAAATTTTTCTTTCTGTATCAATAATATTTGAAATAACAAACTGTCTTGCGCTTTCAATACCCGAATCAAGATAAATGGCACCTAATACTGCTTCGAATACACCAGCAAGGATCGAGGTTCTATTTCTTCCACCCGATTGATCTTCACCTTTGCCCAAATTCAAGATTTTATCAAACTGAAGCATTTTCGATTTGTGCGCCAACATCCTACGACTAACAAGTTGCGCCCGTATCTTCGAGAGTTTCCCTTCGGACAATTCAGGATGACAATTATATAGTTCCTCACTGATAATAAGGCTCAGAATAGAATCCCCTAAAAACTCAAGCCTTTCATTATCAGCAAATAATCCATTTTCATAAGCAAAAGATTTATGACAAAAAGCAAGATTCAATAACTCAAAATCTTTAACCTTAATTTTTAACTCTTTCGCTAACTCTTTTAATTCCTTTTTTCTTTCTAAGTTCATTACTCTCCCAATTCAGATAATTTATTTTTATGGATTAAATAAAAAAGAGGGAATAATATCTAAATAACATCAATTCCCTCTTCTAATTTATCATTAATCATATTTTGCAACTTAATAATTAAATAAATTTATTGTACAAACTCTTTTATAACCACAGTAGCATTATGTCCACCAAAACCAAGAGAGTTAGACAATCCTGTTCGGACTTTTTGTTCCCTTGCTTTATTAGGTACATAATCAAGATCGCATTCAGGATCTGGAGTTTCATAATTCATAGTCGGATGAATAATTCCATTTTTAATAGTCAAGTTCAAAACGATGAACTCAAGACCTCCAGCTCCTCCTAATAAATGCCCTGTCATAGACTTGGTAGAGTTGACCGGTACCTTATAAGCATAATCACCTAAAACAGTTTTAATAGCAAGAGTCTCACATTTGTCATTAAGAGGAGTCGAAGTACCATGAGCATTTATATATTCCAATTCATTGGGTGCTAAAGAAGCATCATTCAAG
>CAZYWQ010000438.1:0-537 GCA_964651675.1 uncultured Candidatus Sumerlaeota bacterium
GGATGTACGCAGATATCAATCAAGGAAGAATGAAAGTAGTGGTTTCAGGTGGAACTGCTGGTCCACCCTGGTATGCAAGAAGTAGTGCGTGGGGTGAAGCCTTTGATTCAACAACAGAGTTATCACCCGTATCAGGAAAAGCTGGTCTATTCTCAAGGACATTTAATGTTGCAACAGCAGGTGACTATACATTTCAAGTATGGGATACTACAGGTGTTCATTATCCAGATTCGGGTGCAGTACCTTTCACAACAACTTCTGCGGCTGAAGATGTCATAGTCTATTTCGACACACGCCAATTTGTCGATGGATTTGAGCCAGCTACTAATATAGCCTGGACACCTACCTTACCTTCGGAAGCTACGATTCCAAGCCCAGTTTACACAGCAGTTGGAAGTTTTCAAAGTGAGGTCGGAGCTTTAGGTGATTGGGATCCATCTGATCCAACAACTTTGATGTATGATGATGCTACTCACGGTGACCAGGTTGCTGGTGATGACATCTATACTTATCGTGGAACTATTTCAACAGCTGGTG
>CAZYWQ010000438.1:547-2976 GCA_964651675.1 uncultured Candidatus Sumerlaeota bacterium
ATATAAAGCAGTGCTTGATGGTCCAACTCAAGGCTGGACACTACAATTGGGTGGTGAAAATAATGGAAGAACTGAAAGTGGAGATAATACCAAAATAGCTTTTTCTACTACTGTTGCTTCCGAACAAGTCGACTTTGTTGTCGATGTCATTAAGGGAAGAATTGGATTGAATAGTTTACCTGATGATGAACCACCTGCAAAATCAGCGATTTGGGAAATGTACGAATAACATATTTTACAAACTGAATAATACAAAACCCAGTATAATATTTATACTGGGTTTTTTTTATTAAAAAATATATACCTCACAGTAGTTACTTTGCATTATTTTATTGTTGCAATTTGATTAATTGTATCCTTAATATTTTATTCGCTTACTAATTTCCGAACATATTTATCTTATAAGGAAGAATCTGTGAACAAAGAATCACTTCTTGAACAATATATACAAGAGGGTGTTGATTATTTAAATTCCGAACAATATGCTGAGTCATTTGATGCCTTCAGTCGGGCTATGAGTCTTGCTCCTTTAAGAGAAGATATAAAGATGTTACTTCACAAATCTCTTGAGGGCAAGATTGCTCAGGAAGGCATAAAGGGTGAAATGGAGCTTCAAATCGTCGAAAACAATTTCAAAGGATTGTTCTCATTAAAAAAATTCAAATTTGTCTTTGTAATTGTAATAATATTAGCTATAATATGGGGAGTATTATATTCTGGATATTATATTTATCACAGGTATTATGCGTCTGTGACTGTATCGGATGCTTCCGTCAGCAATGCAGAAGATACAAAAAAGGCTGATGATCTATATTCTCAAGCGCTAAATATGATTAATATAAAGAATTATGATAAGGCTATTGAACTTCTTGAAGAGGCTTCATCGATAAATCCGACAAATATGAAATATCAGAGAAAGATTGCATCTGTTGCAGCACAAAAAGGCTATCAACTTTATAATAAAAATGATTTTCTTGGTGCAATCGAACTATTCAAAAGAGCTGTCGAATATGATCCCAATAATCCAGAATATTATCGTAATTTAGGTTGGTCTTATCTTGAAATAGGCACTCGCAAAAAGAATCGTGGGGAATATTACGAAGATTTTTTTAAAAAGGCTGAAGAAGCTCATAAACAAGCGATTAATATTGATCCGGATTTCGCAGGTGCTTATTACGGATTAGGGTATGTATATGTAAGGCAAAATAAAATTAATGAAGCTATAACAAATTTTAAGAAGGCTATTACTACACAATCAGATAGTGAATGGGCTGAGAAATCGAAAAAGGCATTAAAAAGTCTTGGGGTCTACTAAAAAAATTTTATATAATCATTTCTAATGAAAATATCTCCAAACAAAAGTTTATATCAGAAATATAAGGGACTTCTAAACAAAGTTTTTGCCGATAATCGTGGATTCATTGTTAAAACACCTACCAGTCTTTATCCCGAAGAAATAACTGAAAAAATACTTCAGCAACTCTGGGCAGGAAGATTATTTCTTCATAGCCCATTAAAAACTCTTTCGAAGAAACCTATCGAAATTATCAATCCTGGAAGATGGAATAAGGAGGCTGGTCCTGACTTCATAAATGCACAATTAAAAATAGGAGATAAAATCCTAAAAGGAGATGTAGAAATCCATATTCTCTCTTCCGATTGGAAAAATCATAAGCATAACAAAAATCCTCAATATCAAGATGTGGTTCTTCATATTGTTTATAAAAATAATTTATCCTCACCTAACATTAATGATTATATGAATAATCCTATTGAGCAGCTTGAACTCGAAGAAATTATCAATCAAAATAAAGAATTATTGGCTGAAATATTGGCTTTGGATGAATATTCTTTCAAAAGTAAATTTACTCCGGGTATATGTTCACAAAATGTATTATCTCAACCAGACAAGACCATTAATGAATTACTCGAATTATCCGGGATAGTCAGAATAGAAGGTAAAATCAGCCGATTTCAAAAACAGTTGGAAGGAGAAAATTATGATCAGGTTTTGTACCAATCATTAATGACCGCAATGGGATATAAGAGTAGTAAACATCTTTTTTTTCTCCTATCAAAACGCGTTCCTTATAAAGAGTTAAAGGAAATCATCAAACATAAAAGTAAAAAAGAAGCTGTCTATTTTATTCAAGCAATTCTGATGAATGCTGCAAATCTAATCAGACCTGAAAAAATCAAAATCCCTTTAGATGAAGAGACACAGGTTTATTTGAACAAACTCAATTCTATATGGTCAAAAATTGCGCCTATCTATTCCGAAAAGATTATTGAGTCCTCAAAAGGATGGTATGTGAATGTTAGACCTCCAAACTTTCCATCGAGACGAATCGCTGGCATCAGCTACCTGATTACTCGCACCAAAGATGAAGGATTATTTCTATCATTATTCAAAACGGTGAAGGAAATAC
>CAZYWQ010000439.1:0-2964 GCA_964651675.1 uncultured Candidatus Sumerlaeota bacterium
TAGAGCGTTGGGGAAAGCATTTTGATGATTTAGTAGAGAGATTTAAAGATAATCCGGAGATTCGTTTTGAAGAAGCCAAGGCTACAGTCAGTGCTATCAACGCTTATGGAGCTGATAAGAAATTTGAAAGATTGAGAATATGGAAAAGAAGGTTAGAGAAATATTATAAGGATATGAAATATTCAATTAATATTTTAGAAGTATTGTTGTATGGCAAAATAAGGTGCTTATATTTTTTGAATGATAAAAATGATATAGAAGAAATTTTAGAATGGGGAAACAATGCTCCATGGATTATACCTCGTACACAGGTAACTGCTATTGGAATATTCCTTTTTTATTTGTTTAGAACCATTGAGAATGTTTCTGAAAAAAACCTTAGAGAAGCTGAGGAACTTAAGAACAAGACTATTTCAATAAACCAAAAGTTTAATGAAATGGTGGAAACTAAACAGATTAATAATGAAATACTTGATGAACTATGGCGTGAGCGTAGGTTTCTCCCTGGTTGGGGGATCGAACTATGGCCCATTCTATTAAAAGCGCGTAGATATGAATGGATAGATGAAGCACTCAATGATCCTTGGTTAAGCTTATCAGACAAGGAATATTTAAAAAATCTCAAGAAAAAGTTATCGGGATGATTTTCTATTAGGTTCACTCAATTGAAAGATTAATATTTTTATTTACCCATAAAAATTCCAGATATCTTTGATGCAAGATGGGGAGGATTGTTTGGTGAGGGAGACTTCGTCGAGATAAAAATAGGAGATCGTGTCTCCTGTAGTAACCGTATGTCCTGCTCGAGAAAATAGCGTGATGTAACTCCCTGTGGCTGTCACACTTGCATCGTATTCTATCCAAACATCATTTCCTGTTCCTGCTAAATCTGTGTAGACAACCGAACCGGACATTCCATCCGTTCCCCCTGATAGGTCATATCCAAATTCAAGGAATGTGTCAGCAAAAAGCGATTGTCTTTTTAACCAGGCAATTATTTGATACTGTTCTCCGGATTCAACTCCAACTTTTTGATATACTCCACCTTTGAATGAGGCTGTATCTGACCTTGCCCAGTATTGTGAGTAGCTTCCATCATGTTTATTAATCGATGCCTGACCGTAACTTATCGTGTTCGAACCAGCATCCTGCCATTTTGTCCAGTAGTTGCCTACTCCACTCGTAAAACCACTTTCAAAACTTCCATTCTGGACAAGATTAACAGGTGTTTCACCTGATCCGAGTCTTCCTGCCGAAAAATTATCGGCATAAGTGCCTAACATATTGCTGTTAGTAGTAAAATATTCGTGGTATCCGATGCCACATTGTCCATATCTATATGCATTATCCGTTGTTTCGAGGACAGTTTCGCTATCACAGATGAATTTCAAACTGTTGCCAGAGGCTTCGATCCGCATTGTTCTCCATCCTGAAGATGCTTTATAAACCACAGCAGGATTCAGGTCTGTCATTGTTCCATTGACCGCTTTGAAACACCACAAACGACCATTATTTGAATCCCAGGCAAGTCCATAGCAATATCCTCCACCACCTACAGTATGCTCAAAAGCACCGTTACCATTATCTCTCAGAAAAATTCCGACTCGTTCATATCCATCGCTTGAAAGCTCAGGTCGATAATCACAGTAGATATCACACTGCACATAATAATCCATATCACTCACATAGGCTGTCCGAGTGGTTTCCATACCTCCCGAAGGGTCTTTAACAACCAGAACATATCCATCCCCACCTGGTGATGTTGGACTGAATGCAGTAATCGTTGGAGTAGTATATTTGTCGGTCCAACTTGTGAGTTGTCGACCTGATGAGGGAAATGAATCGACAAGAGGCATAATTTCCGGAGGTGTATGAGGTGGATAATAAGGTTGTGCAACTACTGTAGGCGATTCATCGGATAATAATGCAGAGAGAGTTGTATCAGTCAAAACATCTGCGACAGTCGTTGGAGTTCCATCAAGCAACATTGAATTCTGAACCAATCTTATACCGTGACTATAATCCGCATAAGTGCTTACATGACCTGCATATAAAGGTTGAATTGGAGTTCCGCTCTGATAATGCCATCCGTAGATAACTACTCGATCATAATCAGTATATTCATAAATTTTGTTAGCAATAACGACATCCTTCTTATCACCACTAACCAAATCGCCTAAAGGATTTGTTGATAGTAAAGGTTGTCTTTGTTCCCAGACCATTGTGTTATGGTCATTAAAAACAGGAACTGTAATCATATCGCCACTTGGAGGGATTGTTTGTGGAGCCAATTTAACCTCAGCTGCTGACCAAATTGCATCGACCATTTTCCGGGTTGGCATTGTGCAATCCAACAATTCGACAACTTCTTGAGCAATAACTGGTGTCATCGGACAGAGAAAATAATTATCATCCGAACCAATAGCGAGATAATCTGCTGAAACATAAAAGGTCGCAGTTCTATCCGTGCCTCCTATGTTTTCCGTAATTGATACAGGACATAAAGTCCTATAAAAATCGGGGATGTTGCCTAATGCGATTTGATCATAAATATTATTCTCACGCTCAGTCAATTCCATATCCGTGATAACAGTGACAAATTCACTTCCTGTAAGTGCATTCGATGGACGAGATGGAATATTCAAGGTTTGAGCATTTAGAAAAGTAGATAAACAAAAATGGAATAGGATAAAATAACACAGTGTAATGTTAAACGATTTTATTTTCATAGTAATAAACCTTTTTTAAATTAGTTGCATTTATAACTCACAAATTCCTGATAGAATCAACGATTATTTCTGCCTTGTTTGTTTTTTGAAAGTTATAAATTTCCAAGATAATAAGATGTTTATCCGTAATCCTTAGTGGTCTAAATATAACAAGAGTTCCGTATCAGAAAGCGCAAGTCCCACTCTGGTAGTAGTTTCTGCAAATGTTAAACTTCCGTCTGGTTGTGCATAATAC
>CAZYWQ010000440.1:0-2957 GCA_964651675.1 uncultured Candidatus Sumerlaeota bacterium
AAGAGTGGAAAATGCAAGAGTTCCCAATATTAAAAATCCAAGCCACGGATTTGGACCAAATTCACGGTAGACTATTATAGAGAAGATTATTAAAGCGACTAAACCAGCAACTACGAAAAGAATTCGTCCAGACCAGGTGGATTCTCCAAATATCTTGAACGAGATTGCACACCAAATAATATCAAGAGGTGCGAATATGGTACACAGATTCTTATCCAGAACTCTCCCATCGCGATAACCAAAAAGGTTTCGTCCATCCCAACCTGTTAATTTACCAAATTTTATAAAGTTGCGAGCAAAGAACGCAGCATGTGTTTCATCATCCCAGAAATAGGTATTGTCCAATCCTTGTATGCTTAAATAAGCACAAATTAATACTATAGCTATTGCGATATGGTAAAATTTGATTCTTTCATTGAGGAAAGTACTCGGTTTTTTGAGGAATTGAGTATTCATAGATATCTCAAACCTATAACAGTTCTTAAATTGTTATAGAGATAGATATAGCGGTATATAATAATTGCTTAATACTTTAATTTCTTACCGTTTTTGTTAAAAATTGAGAACTGTATCAATCCAGACCTGGCAATCATATATTTTAATCCTGTGAGAAGAACTTCAACTCCGTATTTTGCACTTCGAATAAAGTTTATTGATGATGAGTCTTTCTCATATAGGGTTGGACAGCTTATTTCACCAACATTGAAGCCAAAATAGAAGATTTGTAATAGCATCTGATTATCGAACACAAAATCATCCGAGTTTTCGAGTATCGGGAGAGTTTCAAGAACTTTTCTTGAGAATCCTCTATATCCTGTATGATACTCTGATAATTTCTGTCTTATCATTAGATTTTCGAAGAAGGTGAGAAATCTATTGGAAACATATTTGTAAAAAGGCATTCCACCTTTTAATGCTCCTGTGCCAAGTATTCTTGAACATAACACAGCATCATAGATACCTTCGGCTATTAATGAACTCATTGCTGTTATAAGGCGTGGATTGTATTGATAGTCCGGATGAAGCATTACGACCACATCAGCACCGACATCAAGGGCTTTCTGATAACAGGTTTTTTGATTTGCTCCGTAGCCTTTATTTTCCTCGTGAACAAATGTATTTATTCCTAATTCTTTTGCGATGTCTGCTGTTCGATCAATACTTCCATCATCCACTAATATGATTTCATCTACAATTGAGTGAGGAACTTCATCGAATGTTTTTTTTAGCGTTTTTTCTGCATTATAAGCAGGCATTATGACGACTAATTTTTTGCTATTTATCATAGGATTCAACCATTTACAAGTCTGCTAAAACATCTCTTTCTATGACAAAAATATTGCCTTTTGTAAAAAGTTTGTCCTCATCAGGAATCTTCTCAAGGATAAAATCTTTTCTACTTCTGGTTATCTTTACAATAAATGAGTCGAAAGGTTCAAAGTATATTTCTCGTTCTAAAAGATGATCTTTAAAGTAGTCTCTCTTGAAATCTTTCTCGTTGACTACTAAATAATCAATGTTATTATCCACGCAAAATTTGTAGACTACAGATGCTTCCTCAGAAAAATATGCATCGAAGAAATCGTATGTTCGCTTTTTAATTGTCTTCCAGTAATTGTCATAGAAGGGATAGGATAACTCATATTTAACGAAGACCTTTCTTTCCGAAAATGTCGGTATTCCATCAGCTAAAAACGGATGAGCGGCAATCAGGGTGTTTTTAGGTAAGGTGTTGAGGAAACTAAAAAGTTCTTTGTTTGCAGATAAGTCCGTTAATCCTCTTTTTTTCTCAAGATTCACATTGAGTAAAATAAGAATGATTACTGCAATTTGAATCGGTCTCCTGATTTTCCAATTCTTAATCTTCATTACGAGATGTCCAATTACTACAGCAAATACTACTAAACTAATGACAGGAATCGAGTACTCGAGGTATCTTCTTGGTAGAAATAATTTGAAGAATAACAGGTCTGAAGCCTTGAACATAAATAAACCTGCAAGAAATAGATAGAGAAATTCAATCGGAAATTTGACCTTCTTTCTTACGAGTTCTATTATTAAAAATAGTAGCGCAACTATGATTATATATTGGATTTTGATGTGTTCTTCTAATACTTGTAGTATAAAACAACCCCGTGTAATATTTTTCTTAATTTCCTCAAGGATCGGTGGAGTCGGTAAAAAAACAAATCGACCGCCTTCATAAAATTCGGGTTTATTTAGCATCTGACTCCGTGATACAATCTTGCCAATCGATGGATTGTAAGAAATGAGGTATTTGGTGCACAATATTGTACCGCATACAAGCATTGCTAAAATACAGGAAATCCACTTCGACTTATTTCTATCAATGAAAATCTTTTTGCTTTCAATTTTTATGAATGTGAGTGCGTAAGTAATGGAGCTTAATAGGAATATCATTGGATAAAATAGACACTGAAGTACAAGAACTATAGATGTCTTCGGATAGTCCTTTTTTATAAGATAATATAAAAATATTATTAGTAATGGGTATCCGAAAGCCCTTGGAAGTCCACCAGCCATTCTGTTTAGATAGACTTCCGTAATTAATAAAATAATCGCGGCAAGAAGCCCTGTATACCGATTTGTGATATTTCCGGTTAACTTAAATATGTATACAGTGGATATTGCAAGTAGAAATAAAGGCAAAATCTTGCCGAAGGTTAAAGGATGAAATACGAAGGAAAATATGTAATATAATAATATGAATCCCCAAGGCTGATAATTTTTTGAGTAATCGGTTAATAAGTCATTTTGAAACAATTCTCTATCGTGAAATTGCGCCATCCAGAATATGTGTTGCCTGACATCATCGTTGACTATGTATTTATTTGTAAATGCACGAAACTGGAAATTTATCACCGCACCTAAAGCTAATACAATTAATAGGATTATGATCCAGATATCGATCTTTTTGTTTACTTTTAAATCATTGG
>CAZYWQ010000441.1:0-2943 GCA_964651675.1 uncultured Candidatus Sumerlaeota bacterium
CCAGTAAAAGTCACATCTTTTGGTAGATAAACAGGTAAATCTTCATATGGTACAGGTAGCATACCACATTTATCACAGTATATTATCGGTATTGGACACCCCCAATAACGTTGACGCGAAATACCCCAATCTCTTAATTTATAATTTGTAATAGCATATCCCATGTCAAGTTTATTTAATTTTTCAGTTATCTCATTAATAGCGGATCTATTTTCCATATCATTAAATTCCCCTGAGTTGACAAGAACCCCATCACCTTCATAAGCACGAGTCATTTTGTCAACATTCAATTCATATTCAAGTGGTTGAATAACAATTTTTATAGGAATGTTATATGCACGAGCCATTTCAAAATCCCTCTGATCATGCGCAGGGACAGCCATAACACATCCAGCACCATATTCATAGATTATAAAATTTGCACAATATACAGGAATCTCCTGTTTTGTTATTGGGTTCATACAATATTTTCCTATAAACATTCCCTTTTTTTCCACATCAATATCAGTTCTCTCAAATTTATTTTGTTTCATAACCTCTGTGTAAAGCAATTCAAATTCTTCTTCATATTTTGTCCCCTGGACCCATTTTTTAACATCTGGATGTTCGACCGCGTAAATCATGAACGTAACACCGTATAGTGTATCAGGACGTGTAGTAAATATATCCACCGTTCTATTCTCTCCGACAATCGGGAATTTAATAATACTTCCCTCACTTCTTCCAATCCAGTTTCTCTGCATAATTTTAACCTTTTCAGGCCAATCCACTGAATTTAATCCGTCTAATAGTTCTTCTGCATAATCTCTTATTTTTAGAAACCATTGGGTTAAAAATTTTTGATCAACATCAGAGTTACACCTCCAACATTTACCTCCTTGAGCCTGTTCATTTGCTAAGACTGTAGTGCATTTAGGACACCAATTCACATAGCTTTCTTGTTTATACGCTAATCCCTTTTCTAAAATCTTCAAGAAAAACCATTGATCCCATTTATAATAATTAGGATTATGACTATATATTTCTCTTGTCCAATCATATGAAAGCCCAATACTTATTTGCTGGCTTTTCATGTTCTTTATATTTTTGTTGGTCCATTCTTCTGGATTAGCACCATGATCAATTGCAGCATTTTCTGCGGGCATTCCAAAGCTTTTATGGTCTTGAACTTAGAGTTCAAAACTATCATAGCCCATTGGATATAGCACATTGAAACCGTTCATTCTTTTATAGCGTGCAAAACAATCTCCAATCGTATAATTTCTGAGATGTCCCATATGGAGTTTTCCAGAAGGATATGGATACATTTCAAGAATATAATATTTGTTTTTAGATGTATCCATTTGAACTTCAAAGATTCTGTTATCTTCCCATTTTTGTTGCCATTTTTTCTCTATTTTTTCTGCGTTATAATCAACCATAAAATCTTACTACTTTCCATAAATTTGTGGTTATAAAAATGATTTAATATTTTAGTATTTGATTCAATAAATTTTTTATGTAGTATATTAACCTTAGTATCTTTAATTATCAACTAAAATTTCAATAAATATTATATATAAAAAAGAAGATTGTAGCAATAAAACTTAACTTTACTAACTCACTAAGGAGATTAGTGACAATTGAAAAAATAAGATTATCTGTTGGAAGTGCCTCAGTTTTAGAATTAGGGTCGTTACCTCAATTTAAATATCCTCCTACTACGTGTTATCTTATGACATACAAGGAGGGGCATTGTTTAGCGAATTGTGGTTTTTGTCCTCAAGCTAGATCATCAAAAAGCTCCATTGAGAAGCTATCTCGGGTTACTTGGCCAATTTTTTCCTTTAAAGATTTTCTGATAAAACTTAAATATTTGCCATCCTCAAAAAAATTTGAAAGGATTTGTATTCAAACACTTAATTACCCAGAAAATTTCAATGATTTAATCAAGATCATAACTCAGATTAAAAGTCATACTGATATTCCTATTTCAGTTGCAATTCCACCTATGTCAAAAGAAAAATTGAAAGAATTAAAAAATAGAGGTGTCCAAAGAGTGGGAATTGCATTAGATGGGGCTACACCAGAAGTTTTTGAAATGATTAAAGGTAAGAATGTCGAAGGTCCCTATAAGTGGGAGGAACACTTCCAAAAATTGAAAGAAGCTCTAGAAATTTTTACTCCTGGATTTGTAAGTACTCATATAATTGTTGGATTAAATGAAACTGAAAAAAATATAATTCAACTTATTGAAAAATTATTCAATTTAGGTATTATTGTTTCACTATTTGCATTTACACCAATTAAAGGTACCAGATTTGAAAATATACAACAACCTTCTGTTATAAATTATAGAAAAATACAGTTAGGAAGATTTCTTATTTATAATAAAGAAAAAAAATTGAAAGATTTTACATTTAATACAAAAGGAGAAATTGTTAATATTAATATCAGTAAAAAAGAGCTAAAGATTCTCATTAATGAGACAGATTCTTTTTTAACTTCTGGATGTTCTGGATGTAATCGCCCTTATTATACTTCAAAACCTTCAGGTCCTGTCTATAATTATCCAAGACCGCTAATAGATAAAGAAAAAGAAGAAATATATGAATTACTTAATAAATTTGTAAATAAATGAATAGTGAAAATGAATAGCTGGAGATTTATACCACTTACTGTTAAGAATGGATTTTGGAATATGGCTTTAGACGAGGCAATTCTAACAGCTGCCATTGAAGGAAAATCTCCAAACACATTAAGGTTTTATAAATGGAAACCCTCAACAGCAAGCATTGGTAGAAATCAAAGTCTTTCAGATGAGATTGACCTAGAATTTGCCCTAGAACAAGGATTCAATGTTGTAAGACGTATTACGGGCGGCGGTGCAGTTTTCCACGATGCATTTAGAGAAATTACTTACTCAATTGTTTGTCCTATTAAATTTCTTGAGAAATTAGGCGC
>CAZYWQ010000442.1:0-2927 GCA_964651675.1 uncultured Candidatus Sumerlaeota bacterium
CTCCTATATTGATGATGAGAAGACTTGTTTCTGAGAATGTACCGATCTGGCAGTTAGCTGTTTCAGTTGTTTTAATGGTGTTAGCGGCATTGTTTATTATTCAATCTGTTGCAAGAATGTTTAAGGCGAAATTTCTTCTCTCTGGGGAGTCTTTTTCCTTGAAGCGTTTTATTGGTGCCTTGTTTGGGCGAGTTTAATTCTGCAAAAAATTGTATGATTTTTTATCCACGACGGTTTATTTTTATCTTGCATATCTCTGATTTTTGTCTAATCTAAATTCCTTATTTTTTTAGTTATGCAATTAAGGAGAAAGAATAATGAGTACCAAACCAAAAGTTGTCTTAGCATACTCAGGTGGATTGGATACCTCCGTTATTTTAAAATGGCTAACTCTGAAGGGGTATGATGTGGTAGCGTATGCTGCGAATTTGGGACAAAGAGAAGAATTTGATAAATTGGAAGGGAAGGCAAAAGGTTCGGGTGCTTCGAAGTTTTATCTGACTGATATGAGAGAGGATTTTGTTAAAAACTTTGTCTTTCCAGCGATAAAATTTAATGCTCAATATGAAGGGAGATACTTATTGGGAACTTCTCTTGCACGACCTGTTATTGCAAAAGAACTTGTCAGAGTTGCGGAAATGGAAGGTGCTGAATACATCTCTCACGGTGCAACTGGAAAGGGTAATGATCAGGTTCGATTTGAACTTACAGCCTATTCTCTTAATCCGGATATCAAGGTTGTTGCTCCCTGGAGGGATCCTGAATTTAATTCCTTAATCAGAGGAAGAGCTGAAGCTATTGAATTTGCCAATGAACATAAAATTCCTATAAAGGCAAGTGCTGATGAACCCTGGAGTCAGGATGAAAATATATTACACTTGAGTTTTGAATCGGGCATCCTGGAAGATCCATCGAAGAAACCGCCTGATGAGATGTATGAACTGACAAACTCTCCTCAGAAAGCTCCTGATAAAACTTCTGAATTATCGATTGAATTTGAGAATGGTGAACCTGTGGCTGTAAATGGAAAAAGCCTTGGTCCGGTGGAATTACTTGATACATTAAATACATTGGGAAAGGAAAATGGAATTGGTCGAATTGATATTGTAGAAAGCAGATATATCGGAATGAAGTCAAGGGGAGTGTATGAGACTCCTGGTGGCACAATTCTTCATATTGCACATAGAGATATTGAAGGTCTTACATTGGATAAGGGAGTTACGAATTTAAAAGATACGCTTATGCCGAGATTTGCACAGTTGGTATATAACGGCTATTGGTTCTCGAGAGAGATGGAAACTCTTTTGGCATTTTTGAAAGAATCGCAAAAGTATGTTTCGGGAAAAGTGAATCTTGAATTGTATAAAGGGAATGTATTTGTGGTTGGTAGAGAATCGGAATATTCATTGTACGATCCATTAGTGGCAAGTATGGATTATGATCAGGGCGTTTATGACCAGTCAAAAGCTACTGGCTTTATCGATATTTGCGCATTACCACTGAAAATTCATAGTAGAAGAATGAAAAAGATCAAAAAGAAATAGCAATCATTGATACAATGCCAAGTTTAGTTTTATTGGTATTCAAATAAAATGAAAGGACGATTTGTTAATCGTCCTTTTTCTTTAGTAATACACATTACAAGAAAAGTTCATATCAGCCATTTTTGAGGCTGAAAACATCCACTATTTACTTTTTGTCTAATTTAAAACAAGTCCCTCCATCAGTTGTATAATCCCAATATTTTTAGTAATTTGAGTTACTGAATATATGAGTTGTGATAAATCTTATCATTTGCAAGGAAACTTAATGTAATTAGTTATCTCGATATATGTAACATCTATAAAATCAGTATAATATGAGTCTCAAAAATCATCCTGCTGATATTTCTGGTATAGCTATTGCTGATTATAATGGCAGGAGGATTACTAAGATGAACAAAATATGGTACTTACAAAAAATGGACATACTTCAGGATTTGAGTTCAGAGGAACTTAAGAGTATGCAGGATTTTTTCCAGCATAAGTATTATTACAAGAAATACCAGATATATTCGCCCGAAGATGACTCGGATAGAATTTATTTATTACATACAGGAAGAGTAAAATTGACAAAGATATCACCTGATGGACGAGAGATTACAATCGGTATTGTCAATCCGAACGAAGTATTTGGAGAAATGGCATTAGTTGATTCAGCACCCCGAAATAATTTTGCTATCGCAATGGAAGACTCTCTTCTGACGAGTATTACAAAGGGTGACTTGAAAAGAATCATTATGCAAAAGCCATTGGTCGGATTAAGAATCGCTAAGATAATTGGTAATAGAAGAAGAGAAGCAGAGCAGAAGTTAGAGGATATGGTATTTAAAGATGTTCCGAGTAGATTGGCGAATTTGATCCTGGATTTTTATAAAAAGAATCGGAATCTAAATAATGGGAAAAATGGTGAGAAGAAAATCATCGATATTCGATTGATACATAATGATATTGCGAACCTTATTGGCTCAACGAGAGAGACAACAAGCGCCAACCTGAGTCAATTTAAAAGGGAAGGGCTGATTGATTTTGAAAACCACAAAATCGTTGTATTAGACGAAAAGAAATTGGAAAGGATTTCACAAGGAATGAATTAAATGTACCATTCCCCCTCCTTATCTATGCCTCATCTTGTAATAAGATGAGGCTTTTTTTATTTCAATAAGCGATTGTCTGCAACAATTTGAAAAGTATCTTATACAAAATTTTTTCATCGCTTCAGTTCCAGTTGTTTGTAGTTCCCACTTTAGTAGGATTAGTTTTTGCCTGATAATTCTGTGGATAGTTTGTAAAAAAAGCGTCAGATTTTTTAATTTGTTTATTGTATTGTCAATTTATGTCGACGATAAATGTCTTTTGGATTTCCTTCTAAATAGGAAGCAATAAGAT
>CAZYWQ010000443.1:0-2915 GCA_964651675.1 uncultured Candidatus Sumerlaeota bacterium
GAATAAGATTAAGTTATATAAAGGTAGAGGCAGAATTTTAAGTGCAAATAAAGTTGAGATTATATCCAAAGATAATTCAGAGGTTATTGAAGGGGAAAATATTATTATTGCCACAGGTTCCTCACCGAGTGATATTCATAATATTGGAATAGACCATAGGCGTGTTTTAAATAGCGATGATGTGCTTGATTTAAAAGAGATTCCGAAAAGTATCGTCATCATTGGAGGAGGAATAATTGGATGTGAATTTGCCACTTATTTCAGTGAGATTGGATCTGATGTTACTATCATTGAGAAATTACCGCATATTTTGGGATTAATAAAGCTGGATATGCAAATTACACGAAGATATGAAAGTTATCTCAAATCACAAGGGATAAAGTTATTTTTAGGGGAACAGATAAAATCAATTGATTCTTCGGAAAATGATGTGAAAATCAAATTATCTTCTGAAAAAGAAATAAAATATGATTACTGTTTGGTTTCGATTGGTAGAAAATTTAATACAGAGGATTTGAATCTTGAATCTGTAAATATTAATCTAAACGAAAATATGTCTATACCAGTCAATGAATATATGCAGACAAATATTAATAACATATATGCTATTGGAGATGTAACAAACAAAGGATTACTTGCGCACATTGCGACCAGACAGGGGATCGTTGCTGCTCATAGGATTATGGGACAGGACGTTACTATGAGATATGATACAATTCCAAATTGTATTTATACTCATCCTGAGATAGCGTATGTTGGGTTATCGGAGGAAGATGCAAAGGCAAAAGGGATCGAATATAAAGTTGGATCATATTTTTATAGGGCTTTGGGTAAGGCGTTAACTATGGGAGATACTGAGGGTTTAATAAGGATTATAAGTTCAGGTCGAAAGAAAACAATCATAGGAGTTCAGATCTATGGGAGATTAGCGACAGAACTTATTCACATTGCGGAAATTATGATTAATAAAGGATTTGGAGTTTCCGAATTAAGTGAGACAATATTTGCACATCCGACATTTTCCGAAATTTATTTTGAGGCAGGAGAGGATTTATTAGGAATGTCTATTCATAAGTAAAAGGATTTATTTGTGGTCAAAAAGCTGAGTGTAACTCTTTTATATAAAGACTTATTGCATCATTTTGGAAGGCAATATTGGTGGCCCGGTGAGACAAGAGAGGAAATTATTATTGGAGCTGTATTGACACAGAATACAAATTGGGCAAATGTAGAAAAAGCTATCAATAATCTGAAAAAAAAAGGTTGCTTAAGTCTCAATAAAATTTTGAGAATGAATAGGAGTAGGTTAGCAAAATTAATTAAACCATCCGGATATTATAATATTAAAGCTGAAAGGTTGAGGAATGTAGCAGGTTTCTTTGTTGATTCGATCAATTATAGTCTTAAAAAATGGGAAAAAGTTGATACAGTCGTAATGAGGGAAAAATTACTTGGAGTTAATGGTGTTGGGAGAGAGACTGCTGATAGTATTTTGAATTATGCTTTTGATAAAAAAATATTTGTAATCGATGCTTATACTAAAAGAATATGTATTAGACACCAGTTAGTAAAAAATGATGCTACTTATGACGAATTACAAATGTTTTTTAGTAATAACATCAAAGGAGATGTTGAAGACTATAAGGAACTTCATGCTCTAATAGTAATATTGGGTAAGAATTATTGTAAGTCGAAACCAAACTGCAATACTTGCCCTTTAAACAAATATAAAAAGGTAATCAATTAAAAAAAAGAATAAATTTATTTTTATATAACTCTTTAGTTGACAAAATTTTTTTTAAAGTATTATTTTTGTTCAGTAATTTTAGTAATAAATGTTAATGAAATGTATTTTATACAGAACAATTTAGAAAGATTGAAAGAATCTATAGATGAAACTGCCAGAAAAATTGGTCGAAAAGGGCAAGATATAACACTGGTTGTTGTTACCAAGACGAGAAGTATTGATGAAATAAGAGAGACATATAAGTGTGGGCAGAGAGTTATTGGTGAGAACAAAATCCAAGAAGCTAAAAGTAAATATCAAAGTTTAAGTGATTTAGACCTCCAGTGGCATTTGATTGGGCATTTACAGCGTAATAAGGTAAAGGATGCTATTGAGATTTTCTCAATGATTCAATCAGTTGATTCAATTAGATTGGCAGAAGAGATAGATAAGAGATGTGAACAAAGAAATAAGATAATGGATATATTAATAGAAGTGAATGTTTCGGGAGAAGAGTCTAAATATGGATTCAGACAAAATGAAGTTCTCTCAGAATTAGAAACGATTTCAAATATGAAAAATATCAAGGTGCTTGGATTGATGACAATGGCTCCATTTGAGATCAATCCCGAAGACACACGACCTGTTTTTTCTGGATTAAGAGAATTGAGGGATAAAGTTGCTACTCAAAATATTCCAAATGTAGAAATGAAATATCTATCAATGGGTATGACGAACGATTATATGGTAGCAATTGAGGAAGGATCTAATATGGTAAGAATTGGAACGGCTGTGTTTCAAAAAATATAAAGAACGAAAGGGTACATAGGCATGGTAAAACACATAGGCTTCATTGGTGGCGGAAATATGGGTGAAGCGTTGATTAAAGGATTAATTTCGAGCAAGATGTTCAAACCGAATTGTGTTGTAGTGAGTGAGATAAAGAAGGAAAGGTTGAATTATTTAGCGCGAAAATATTCTGTAAAAGGCGTGGAAGATAATAAGATTCTTGTTAAACAAAGTGACATCGTAGTGTTGGCAGTTAAACCTCAGAATGTGAATGAGGTATTAAATGAAATTAAGTCTTGTGTTACGAAAGAGAAATTGATTATAACAATTGCTGCAGGTATAAAGATCTCGCATATAGAAAAATATATACCTGAAGGAACACCTGTTATAAGGGTGATGC
>CAZYWQ010000444.1:0-2911 GCA_964651675.1 uncultured Candidatus Sumerlaeota bacterium
CACCACGGACGAGCAATGATTTTCAGTGCAAGTATTGCACCTCCCTGTGCTGCAGCAGTTTATGCCGCTCTTGAAATCATCGAGAGCGAGCCTGAAAGAAGAGAAAAACTCTGGCATAATGCGAATAAAATGCTCAAGGCATTTAAGGAAATGGGATTTGACACTGGTAGTTCTGAAACGCCAATAATTCCACTAATTATTGGGGATGATTTGAAGGCATTTCAATTATGGCGAGCTCTCCACGATAACTGTATCTTTGTCAATCCTGTTATCTATCCTGCAGTACCGCCTAATAATGCCCTTATGCGAATGAGTGTTATGGCAACACACACTGATGCTCAATTGGATAGGGCACTCGATGTAATCGAAAAGCTTGGAAAAGAATTAGAGCTTATTTAAATAGTTTAGTTTGTATAATAAGGTGCACTAAATCTACTAAAGCAGGAACTACAAACAGACAACTTCAATTGTTACCACTATTCCCCTCATTAATAAGATTTCCCTTGAGTTTTAATCATCAATCTATAAATTATTTTATGTTTTTAATTGTGATAGGAAACGAAAGCAGATAGAATAGCGATGCCAAATGACAAAGCAGATGTCAAAATAATTGAAGTTAATAACAAGGCAACCAAAAAAAAGTTTATAAAATTCCCTTTTGACTTATACAAAGATGATCCCTTTTGGGTACCTCCCTTAATATCCGAACAGAGAAAATTATTTAATGAAGAAGTGCATCCTTTTTTTAAACATTCAAAGGTGAAATTTTACCTTGCGGAAAGAGAAGGAAAAATTTGCGGTCGGATCGCAGGTATAGTGAATTATAATCACATTAATTACCACAACGAACAGGTTGGATTTTTTGGCTTTTTTGAAACTATTAACGATTTAGAAGTTGCAACAAGCCTATTTTCAACAGTCGCAAATTTCCTCAAATCCGAAGGTATGCAGGTAATGAGAGGTCCGGCAAACTATTCAACAAACGAAGAATGTGGTCTATTGATAGAAGGCTTTGATTCATCTCCCTTTTTTATGATGCCCTATAACAGAAAATATTACATCGATCTAATCGAGCAGTTTGGTTTTAAAAAGGCAAAAGACTTATACGCTTATTATGCTGATGAGAGAAAGGTTCCGAATAGATTGGACAAAATCGCCCAGTTGGTTTTAAAAAGAAATAAAGAGTTAAAAGTCAGATCAATCGATTTTAAAAATCTGGAAGGTGAAATCGAGAAAATTCAGGAAATATACAACTCAGCCTGGAGTAAAAATTGGGGATTTATTCCCTGGACTAACGATGAATTTCATTATATGGCTATGGGATTAAAAGAGATTGTTGATCCTGAACTTGCCTTCATCGCTGAAGTTAATGGGAATCCTGTCGGTTTTTCTCTCGCAATACCTAATATAAACATAATACTGAAAAAATTAAACGGGAGATTATTCCCTTTTGGTATCATCAAATTTTTGATGAATAAGAACAAGATAAATGGTCTCAGGATTCCAACACTGGGCATAAAAGAAGAATACAGAAATAAGGGACTCGATTCATTATTTTATTACTATACATTCAAGAAGGGAATAGCGCGAGGATATAATAATGCTGAAATGTCCTGGATTCTCGAAGACAATTATATGATGAACAAGGCATTCGAGACGATTGGTGCAAGACATTACAAAACCTATCGATTTTACGATTTCAAATTGTAACGATCGCATAATATATTTTCATAGCCCCACAGTCAATTTATGCAAAGCATACTTGATGAATACAGTTTTCACTTGACCGAATAATACTTTGGCATTTAATATATTGTCATTGAATATGTAAGATGTTGCATAAATAATTAGAACATGGAGCATAAACTTGAAAATCGGTCTATTAGGTGGAAGTTTTGATCCACCACATTTCGGACATATCTTCCTTTGTCATTATGCTCTCGAAACAACAGAAATCCAAAAATTACTGGTTATTCCTTGTTTGAATCATCCTTTTAACAAAAAACTATCCGACTATGAACATCGCTTTAATATGTGCGGACTAGCTTTTGCTGTATTCGGTAAATCTGTCGAAGTGAACGACATCGAAAAAAAATTAGGCGGAGTGAGTTATACGATTAACACAATCAAATACCTGAAAAATTCTTATCCAGACAATCAATATTTTCTTCTGATTGGTTCGGATATATTAAAAGATGCTCGCAAATGGAAAGACTTTGAGAAAATTCAATCACTCGTTAATATCAAAGTATTTCACAGAATAGGTGAAAAGATTCCTGATGGCGTTACAGATATGATTCAAGCTACTTTACCTGCAACAAGCAGTGAACTAATCAGGAGTCTCGTGAAAAAAAACGAATCGATAAAATATCTAACATCTGATGCGGTCATTGAGTATATTAATAGAAATAAGCTGTATCGTTCGAAATAAATTCTAATAAATCAAACTCGGGGAATAAATATATGAAAACCTACATCAATCGTTTCTTTTTTATTTTTATGTTATTCGCATTTATTCAAATTGCATTTTCTATGTCCTTCCAGGACAATGATTTTTTAACAGAACCGATAATCGCCAAAGCAGAAATCGTGTCATTTAATCCAACCTCTTTTAGCAGTGATTTGAAAGATACAAAGAATGGTATTTTTATATTCGATAAAAATTACGATGAAAAAGTTGTTGGAGATGAAAACTATCTCAAGGGATTTATTCAATCAAAGCGAATATTAAAATTGAGCTTTCTGAAACCAGATATAGACAATATCAGTTCTATAATTTTGGCAAAGGGTGATAGGATTAAATGGCTTTATGACAATGCTCGTGAAGGTTCTACGATTAATGTAGATGAAAAATTTCTAACCATTACGACAAACGCAGATACATTATTGTATCAAGCGGATAGTATAATTG
>CAZYWQ010000445.1:0-2910 GCA_964651675.1 uncultured Candidatus Sumerlaeota bacterium
ATTCGGACTCATCGGTGCATTGACTGTGGTTCGATTCAGAAACATATTAAAAGACACAAGAGATACTGCATTCATTTTCTTCGCGTTGATAGCTGGAATGGCTTCGGGAACAGGGAGAATACAATTGGCAATTATAGGAACTGCTGTATTTTGTGCAATACTGCTTTATCTCCATTGGACTTCTTTTGGTAGCAGGTACACAAGCGATGGATTTCTGAGATTTGATTTAAGCGATGCAACCATATTAGTTGAAATACAATCTATTCTAAACCATTATTGCAAATCATTTCATCTTGTAACTCAGCGTTTTGGTGAAGAAGGTTTTGGAGAGGTATCTTATCAACTTGTACTAAGAGATCCTGAGCGGTCAGGAACACTCGTCAAAGAGATTCAAACACTTAGTGGAATTTCAAATGTAACTTTTATTGTTCAGGAAGAGCAGGCTGAAATATAATGGAAAAATTAAATAATAAACCTGTACCAATCCCTTTATCGCGCAAATTCAAAATTTGGCGTCTACGGATTTTGCCTTTCCTTGTATGGCTTACAGCGATTTTGATATCACTGACTCTTATAAATCGAAACACTCAACAGATAGATGCTCGTGGTGTGATGGAAATCAAAGAAGCCGTAGTAAGCCCAATATATGATGGAGTTATAAATGAACTAAGCGTCGACCTTTTTGATCCTGTAGAAAAAGGACAGCTTGTTGCCATAATGGATGATACCATTATCAAAGCTCAGTTATCTTCGGCAGCAGCGGAGATTTCCCAAATCAAATCCGAACTCGAAGCAGGAAAAGAAACTTATAAATTGCAAAAACAGGAATTAAAGTTCGATGAATTAAACGACTTGAGAAGACTGGCAGTTAACGATGAGGAATCTCGACTTGATTATCTCGATAGAATGGTAGTTCAGGAAATTGACAAAATTGAACTCCAGAGATTGGAAATTTTATACAAAAGATATGAAAAATTGGTCGAGGAAAAAATCATTGCTGATATTACCTACCGGGATACAAAACTTCAATACGAACATTTAAAAAAGAAGATACAAGAAAATGAGCCGATTTTAAAAGAGGCAAAGAAACGAATGGAAGACTCGCAGAAAAGGCTCCAGGAAAGAAACACCGAGAAATATGATACTCAATATGATACGATACTGCAACCGATAAAAGAAAGAATAAGGACACAAGAGGCACGATTAAAGGAACTTAACGAGCAAAGAAAATTTCTGGTGTTAAAAAGTCCATTAGCAGGTAAGGTCACATCCATCTTTCATAGAATCGGCGAAACAGTATTATCGGGAACTCCGATATTAACCGTCTCCAGTCCTGATTCTTCGAGAGTAATCGCCTATGTGAATGAAAAATCCGCAGCAAAAATAACCGCAGGCTTAAATGCAAATATTTTTTCAAAAAGAGAAAAAAAACAAGTTTTAAACGCTAAGGTAATCAAAGTCAGTTCAAAGATAGAAGAGATGCCAACAAGACTACGCCGCAATCCTATGATTCCTGAATGGGGCTACTCTGTCCTCATAGGTGAAACACCTCCTCATACCTTTCTACCGGGTGAAATTCTGGATGTTAAGTTTAGTTCTCGGTAAATTTATTCTCAACAATTGATTTCTTTTCCTTCAAAGATTTCTATTATTACAATTCCAATGTCTTGACTCCCTTATAATAATCTAAAAAAATAATTGCATATTCAAATAACTAAAAATAATGATTTCCTATCTTATAATTGTTTTCTCATAAAAACCATTGGTATGAAAAGAGTGTTTAATGACAAATTCTAATAACAAAAGTAATCCCTCTGATTCATTTTTATTCAACGAAGACGGCCTGATACCAGTAAACGAAGGTGGTGAAGGAAAATTCCAGGTCGGAAAGAATGGTGTGAAAAAAATCTTCGTAACCGCTGATAAAAAAGTCGATTTTATTTGTTATGAAGACAAAGTCCTCGCCTATGTAAATTCAAAAATGGGTTATCCTGCGATTTACCCTTTGTATCCAGTCAAAATCGGAAAACCAATTAAGGCTGTATTAATGGATTTGGATGGAACAAGCGTTCACAGTGAGGAATTCTGGGTCTGGATAATCGAACAAACGACAGCGAAACTTCTTGGAAACCCCAAATTCACTCTTGAAGAATCGGATTTATCTTATGTCTCTGGACATAGTGTCTCGGAACATCTGAAACATTGCATCGATAAATATTGTCCGGATAAAACGGTCGAACAGGCACGAAATCATTATTTCGAAATTACTCATAGAGAGATGAAGGCAATCTTAGAAGGTAAAGGAAAAGTCGATGCCTTCAAACCCGCACCAGGTCTGAAAGATTTCTTGTTAAAATTAAAAGCGGAAAAAATAAAAATCGGATTAGTAACATCAGGATTATATGAAAAAGCAATGCCTGAAATTATTGCTGCATTTAAACAACTCAAACTCGGTGATCCAAAAGAATTTTATGATGCTATCATTACAGCAGGGTTTCCTATCCGTAAAGGAGAAGTCGGAACATTAGGAGAATTAGAACCGAAGCCGCATCCGTGGTTATACGCAGAAATTGCAAGAGTCGGATTAGGAATAGAATTTTCCCAGAGACATAGCGTTATAGGAATCGAAGATAGTGGTGCAGGAGTAGTTTCAATCAGACTCGCAGGCTTTGCCACAATCGGACTTGATGGAGGAAACCTAAAAGAAAGCGGCACCCTCTCCCTCTGCTCTCATTTCTGTAAAAATTTTGATGAAATCTTCAAAATAATATCTTAAAACAATATAGGCTTGAGTCAACTGAATCTGCAAAGAGGGAAATAGCATGTAGCCAATAAAGATTTTTTATAAGAAAGATAATTTAAATTGGGATTACGATAATGAAGCAGATGTCTTATATATAAGTATAGTTA
>CAZYWQ010000446.1:0-2908 GCA_964651675.1 uncultured Candidatus Sumerlaeota bacterium
TATCAACACCGTTGTGAATCGGGAGAATGTTGCTGAATTGGAGCAGATATTAGATATAGCAGCAAAATATGGGGTTCACACACTGACTCTAATCAATCCTGGTGTTGGTGATAGAACTGATGATTATGCTATGAAGGCAATTGGAAAACATCCAAAACTTTTATCGGACAAAATAGAAGCACTAATAAAGAAAGCAGATTCAAAAGGCATACATCTATCATTCCCAGCATTTGTAATGATAAAAGACAGCAACGATGAAAATAAAGTTGAGACATCAAAAACAATTTCAGGAAACAGGCTATTCCCAAGAAAGTGTTACGATCCATGGAATATGATTTATATTGATGTTGACGGTTGGGTAAGACCCTGTTGTCGAGCAATCTGGCTCGGGATGGGAAACATCTTAGAGGATAGTTTCTGGAAAATTTGGAATAATAAACATTACAGAAAACTTCGTGGAAGCATAAATTCCAATAATCCACCAGACTTTTGCAGAACCTGTAATACGAATTGGGGAATTAATTGTGGTGATGAATTTTATTTGGACAAATTAGAAAAAATGGGAATCAAATTACCGAACCCACCTGTTATTGGAGTTATGTATTCAAAAGAGGATCAATAGAGGAATTAAAGATGTTATATGGATGGGAACTATTAAGTAAGGAAGAAGAAAACATCATAGCAAAAGGTGTTATGGATGGGAAAGTCTATGGTGGACCATTTCATCTTGCACTTTTCCCAACAGACAAATGCAATTTGGATTGCTTCTTTTGTTATACGGATGAACTGAGAAAGATTGGTGACGAAATAGAATGGGAAGTTCTCAAGTCAGCTTTATCGGAAGTCATCAATATGGGAGTAAAAGGAATAAGTTTTGGAGGAGGTGGCGAATCTTTCCTATATAAAGATTTTAAGAAGATTCTCGATTTTACAGAAGAACATTCATTGACTGTCGATGGAATCAAAACGAATGGGACAGCAATGACTCCTGATGTTGCTCAGAGACTGATAAAAAGCCATCTGAAAATGATTACCATTAGTTTAAATGAAACCAATCCGGACACATACGCAAAAATGGGACAATGTTCTTCACATTTATTCGAGAAGGCAATGAATGGCATTCAAAACATTGTTCAGGCAAAAAAAGAAAATAATTCCGAATGTGAAATTAGCGTCCAGATATTTATATGGAAAGAAAATTACTCACGATTAGAAGAGATGGTTTCGAAATTAATAGAAACAGAAATTGATCTTGTGTATATTGCAGCAATTGATCAATTGCCTTCGGAGTCTAAACTAAATGATGAGGAAAAAAATGAGTTAAAGAATTTGCTTCGAAATGCAATGCTGAAATGGGCTGATAAAATCCAGTTCAATCTTGCACCAGAAGGATTGCAGCAATATGCAATGGAAGAACAATACAAAATCTCTCCGCAAGCCGCAACATTGCCGGACTTGTGTAACACTCCCAATCGGATTGAATATTGCAATATCGGCTGGTATGCATTGATTGTAGCAGCCAATGGTGATGTATATCCCTGCTGTCATTTTGCAACAAA
Source organism: uncultured Candidatus Sumerlaeota bacterium (assembly GCA_964651675.1). Taxonomy (GTDB): domain Bacteria; phylum Sumerlaeota; class CAZYWQ01; order CAZYWQ01; family CAZYWQ01; genus CAZYWQ01. The sequence goes on from CAZYWQ010000446.1 coordinate 1,560, forward strand.
CAAAAATAAGTCACTCGGAAATTTATATAATGAAACCTTAAAAGACATCTGGTATGGAAAGAAGGCTGAAAAATATAGAGCTGAGATGCGTCATCTATTATTGACAGAAGCTAATAAGGAGCTGTTACCGAGGAAAATGTGTTTTATCTCGAACCTATGTCTTGAGCGATCAGCTTGTGCCTTCAACTTTTATCTGAGTTCACCCGACTTCTACTTCAAAATTCATAATTGGGCAGAGAGTGGACCACGGAAAAATTACTCACGATTACAACGAATGAAAAAAAATCCTTATAAGATTCTAAGAAAAGGAAAGAAGTTGCTAAAAAATCTGCTTAAGGCATAGATTTATATTTCAATGAAGCAATTTTGTTTTTGATACCTTTTAAACAACCACAATAAAAATGGATAAAAGGAACTATGAAGAGAATCTTTATACTACTATCACTTTTATTAACATTACTATCAGTCCAACCTCAACAGTATTACACAAAAACCCAAATCGCCAATGAGATAGAAAAAGAATTAAGCAAAAAATCCAAAAGCATTCTCTGGGGAATCAGAATTGAAGTACTTGATAGTGGCGAAATTATCTATGAAAAAAATGCACAAATGAACTTCATTCCCGCTTCGAATATGAAGATAATCACATCTGCTGCTGCATTCGAAATCCTGAAACCCGATTATAAATATAAAACCTCTGTATATAAAAAAGGAGACATTTCAGACGCTGGTATTCTCGAAGGAGACCTTATCATCAAAGGAAGTGGAGACCCATCCTTTTCATACCGTTCTCCAAACAACATAACATCTCGCTCCGTATTTACGCAGTGGATAAATGATTTAAAAGAAAAAGGAATTAACAAAATCAATGGAAACATAATTGGAGATGATTCCTGTTTTGACAATGAAAGACTCGGTCCAGGATGGACAAAAGATAACGAACTCGACAATTTTTCAGCGCAGGTAAGTGGATTAGCCCTGAGTGAAAACTGTGTTACTCTTCAATTCAAACCTGCCAAAAAAATTGGCGAAAAAATTTCAGTCAAACCTCTCCCCGAAACTTCTTTTATAACAATCATCAACGATGCAACTACTGGCAAAAAGGGAATCGGCTCCAGAATTGCCATCGATCGTTTAGAAGGTGAAAACATATTTACTGTAAAAGGACAACTCGGCATAAACTCCAAAACAAAACACGCAACTTACACAATTAATAATCCATCATTATACTTTGTTACCGCCTTAAAAGAATCTCTCGAACAAGAAGGTATCACAGTTACAGGAACTACAATTATCGAAAATAAAGGTATATACAGAAAATATGAAACTTCCGAGAATCTTCTCACCAC
>CAZYWQ010000447.1:0-2905 GCA_964651675.1 uncultured Candidatus Sumerlaeota bacterium
GGTCTATTTAATGCCTCATATACGGTTACGGAATGTCCCTTATCAATCAGTCTGAATGCAGCAGTGAGACCTGATGGACCTGCACCAATGATGGCAATTTTCTTATCTGTTTTTTCAACAATTTTCTTCTCGTTAGTTTCTTTTTCATCAGGCTGAAGATTTTCCTGCATTACTTTATCAGCGATAAATCGCTTCAGATGAGCAATTGCTACTGGTTCATCAATAAGCTGTCTTTTACATTCCTGCTCACAGGGATGATTACAAACCCTTCCACAGATTGCCGGAAATGGATTGGTTTCAAGAATAAGATCATAAGCCTCGCGATATTTTTTATTCCGCAGTAATGCGATATATCCCTGAGCAGGAGTTCCTGCAGGACAAGTCGTTTGACAGTTAGGTCTGTCATTTCTCTGGATGCTGAAGGCATTCGGAATCGCCTGAGGATAAAGTCGATAAACCGCCTTTCGCTCACTCATATTTTCGTTATATTCATCACTCATAACAACAGGGCAAACATTGGCGCATTCTCCACAACCAGTGCATTTGTCTTCATCAATAAATCTCGGTTTTTTGAGAATTTTTATTTTGAAATGACCCGCTTTGCCAGATACTTCTTTTACCTGAGAATAAGAAACGATTTCAATGTTGGGATGAGAACCTGCATCAACGAGTTTTGGTGCAAGAATACACATCGAGCAGTCATTAGTCGGAAATGTCTTATCAAGTTGAGCCATTACTCCGCCAATACTCGGTTTTTCCTCAACAAGATAAACTTTATAACCGCTGTCTGCCAGATCCAATGAAGCCTGGACACCACCAATACCTCCACCAACTACCATCACGCTTCCAATTGTTTTTACTTTTGTATCAACCATTTCAAATTCCTAATACAAGTTACTTGAGATTTATACTTCAGTCGGTTTCTGAATTTTTTCGAGCAACTCCTTTGCCTTTACCCTATTGAAATTGAAACCTAATTCTTTCTTATCAAAGCCAAATGCCAAGCCTAAAAGCTGTGGATAATACAAGACAGGAAGATTATAGGAAACTTCATAAGTCGTTTCGATCTTCTTTTGATTAGACTCATACATTACGCTGCAGAATGGACAAACGAGAACAATCGCATCAGCGCCAACTTCCTTTATGCTATCCAGTTTTTCTTTTGTAATACTCATTGCCAAAGATTCATCGATTGCCAATACCGCACCACCACAGCATTTCCGCCTGCCTTGATATTTCAGACTTTTCGCACCAGTCAGTTCGATTAATTTGTCAAGACTCTGAGGATTCTCTGCCGAATCAAAATGATTATAAATCTCTGTCGGTCTCAAATAGTGACAACCATAATGCGGACACACCTTCAATTCGGACAAATCGACCTTGATCTTTTCTCTGATTTTTTCTTCCGGAATATCCTCAAGTAAAATCCTCGCAAGATGCTTAATCTCAACAGTTCCCTTATACTCTTTCCCAAATTCAGCTAATTTTTTATTCACATCTTTCAATAAATCAGGATCATTTTTCAGTTCGATATTTGCTTCGGTGAGTACTCCTGTACAGGCACTGCAAATCGAGCATATATTAACGCCCTGTTCTTCAGCTTCAGCAAGATTTCTTGCAGCAATTACCAGCGACTCTTCAGCATCAACAGACTTAATCGGAAATCCACAGCAACTAAAGGTTGGAATGTCGACAAACTCGATGCCTAAAATTTCTCCGACCTTTCTCGTAGCCAATTCATAATTCTGAGCCCTTACAGGAATAGTGCATCCCAAAAAAAGTGCATACTTCATAGTATTATTCTTTTCTGATTATTTGAGAATCTTGGATAAATCTACTTTCTTATCCAATTTTGCCAAACCCAATTTTTCTCTCTTTTTATTATCAAAATCTTCTATCTCATAAACTCTGCCAAAATTTGATACTGCTTCTAATTGCATCTTCACACCTTGTGGAGCATAACCTTCTTTTGCAGCAATATTCCGCAAAATCCGCATTATCTCAGTGCATTTTACATCCTGAGGACATCGCTCATAGCAGTTGTAACAAATGGAACAAAGCCAGATGTAATCCGACTTCAAAACCTCTTCTCTCATCCCTAATTTAATCATCCTGATGATTCGTCTCGGATTGAATTCACTACTTTTTTCGTGAACAGGACATCCTGCTGAGCAAGTTCCACAAGCGATACACTTCAAAATATTCTCACCACCAGGATAACTCATTATTTCCTTAATGAAACTATTTCTTTGACTAATCTTGCCCAATCTTCATTCTCCAGAAATAATTCTTAAGATAAGAAAAAAAATCGAATTTCACACTTAATCGGATTTAGCTACTATGTGACATTTTTCACAGATTCAATAGCATTTTGGTTAAGTAAATATTAAAACAATTGCTTGTCAATAAAAAACCTTAAATTCTCTTTCATATTTAGAAATGAATCCGTTTTGTAAATACATTTTAAATACCAATTATATTGACTCATTCCTGATGTGTATAATATCTTGTTTCATACAAATAGAAGTTATTTAAATTACAGAATTAGGCGATTACTCCTTTGTTATTATTGTTGGAGTTGTAAGCAATCTAATAAAATTTAACTTTCTAAAAAGGAACAATGGCAAAAAAGCGTGTATTAGTAGCAATGAGTGGTGGTGTCGATAGCTCAATGACAGCTATTCTCCTGAAAAAACAGGGCTATGATGTCATTGGTGCCACTATGTATATTGAAGCGAAGTTCAAATCGCAATCATTATCCAACAAATTTGATTCACAATGTTCTCTAAGAGATGTAGATGATGCCCAAATGATTGCTCAGCAATATAGTTTTGCACATCATTTAATAGATTGCAACAACGATTTTGAAAAAGAAGTCATCGATTACTTTTGTAAAGAATACATC
>CAZYWQ010000448.1:0-2897 GCA_964651675.1 uncultured Candidatus Sumerlaeota bacterium
TTTGGTATTCAACCAAAGGTATAGATTGTACTGAGTCAACATTATCAGCTCCTTGGACAGGTAGATTTAACCATACATCAGTTGTATTCAATAACAAAATTTGGATTATTGGCGGGCACGATGGTTATTATAAAAATGACGCTTGGTATTCAGAAGATGGCGTAACTTGGTCAATAGCAACTGCTTCAGCAGATTGGTTTGTAAGGCATTGTCATAGTTCTGTTGTATTTGATGGCAGAATATGGGTGATGGGAGGAGATAGCTATATTGATGAAATGAACGATGTTTGGTATTCGCCTGCATCTACGAATGTAAATGAATTACTATTAGGATTATACGAATAAAAAATAAGTATAGTTGGTCGGTTACAACTTTAAATTTCAATTACTACCTTATCTTCAATATAACCACTATCACCATTTGGAAGTTTAATCTTCAACCAATCAGATTCTTTGACATCATTGAATTTTAATTTCGTACCTTCCGGCACTTTGAACTGAATCTGATAGTGTTCCCCAGGACCACTGTATACAATCCCATCTTTTTCGACAACCACACAGTATTTATTATATTCATTATCGTAAATCCGAATGCCAAGCATCACTCCAAAATAAAGAAACAACGGTATTAGAAAACAAAGAACTACTCGTGATAGCCGCAACAAATTTTCTTTTCTTATCAATATAAGCAATATAACAAATAGAGCTCCTAAAAGATACAAAATCTCCGTGATAAATAAAAGTTCTTCGACAGCAAAGGCATTATAGATGTATATAAACGGCAGAAATAATAGAAAAGGAGATGAAATATCTTTGAGTTTTGGCTTAATCAGATTAAGATTATAGTTTAAATCATCATCTCGTGGTATATACTTCTTGGCGCGCTCATACATCGCAATTGCTTTACCAGTATCTCCTGTTTTTTCATAGGCATTACCGAGATTGTAATAGAGTATACCATCCGCATAACCGCTCTGGACAAGCTTCTCATATTGTTCTATCGCCTCCCGATAATCACCCTGTTTAAAATGTCCATTGCCTTCATTAAAATCCTTCTGAAAATCTGTCGTTACTGTTTTTTGAGCAAAAACTTCCCATAGATAGGCAAAAAGAATTAATGTAAACACGACTACAAACACAAAAAAAGATTTTCTGAACTTTTTCACCTTATATCACCTCAAACTCTTTTCTGCCTGAATAATTATATTTTCTGCCAATTCAAATGCCGACTGCATCTCTTTATGATCGGATGAGCCAGATGAAAATCGTGCAAAATCACAAACCTCAAAAATTTTCCTAACATCAGCTATCAGCGTATCCGTCTTATCACATTCATTTATTCTTGAGCAAATATCATCAGCAGTTAATCCCGCAGAAGGTAAATTAAATTTATTCCCAAAATATTCCCTAATCACTCTTGATAACTCATTATAAAATTCATCTGCCTTGCTAATATTCAAAAGTCTCTTAGCCTTCGAAAGCTTTTTCAGAGCCGATGAGCGAGCAATTCTCCTTCTTGCAAAACTCACATCACTTTCTATTTTGTCTTTATGTCTTCTATAAACAAAACACACTGCTATCAAGATTAGCGGAATAATCTGTATAATAACAAACACTGGTTTCTCATATAAATATTTGTATTCCTTACCGCCTGTATATCCTGTTTCCTTAATAAACCGAATATCTTTTCCGATTGCCTTTATCTCTTTCTTTTCAGCGGTAATTGTACCAGGTGATTCGATCACCTTCACACTTTCAGTTTTTCCTGGTTTGACATTTATATCAACTTCCTTTGTTTTAAGCTCTTTGAATTTCTTTTCATAAGGATTAAACATTGAGTATGTTATTGCTGGGATTTTCAGTATTCCTGGTTTTAATGGTCTTAAGACATATTCAAATGTTTTCTTCCCTTTTATCTTTCTTTCGCTATCAACGCCTTTATCCGTAACCTTCGAACTCGACTCATATATCTGGAAATCTTCCAAACCCTGAAGCTTCGGCTCGACAATTGCATCAGGATTGCCTTTGCCACCAATCTCAAGTTTCAATGTTATCAAATCATTCTCACTAACATCCTTTTTATCTATGTCCATATTCAATTCGAAATCACCAACCGTTCCACTATAATCACTGGGCTTGCCTTCTTCTGGAATAGGCAAAACATTGATTTCGATATCACCCGAAGACAACATAAGAGGAATGCGATTGGATCCGAAAAAACTATCATCGAAGAAATCATCAAGCATCCTATCATTAAATGGACTTTGTCTTCGATTGGATTTTACTCGTAACGAACTCTTCAATTCTAAAGAAGTTATCTTAACCTTTCCTGGCTTGGTTGGGAACAATGCGATTTCTCTAATCGGTAAAACTAAAAATTTCTCCCCATTTATAGTTTTCGATTTCCAATTCCATCTTTGAATCTGAAAAATATCATACAAATCCTCTTTCAATAATCCCGACAAATCCGGTTCACTCACCAACGACAAACTCCCCAGATCAAACTGCTTATTATAAAGATAATAAGAGACATTGATTTGCTCACCAACATACGCTTCCTTCTTGTCCACATCAGTATACAAAAAGATTTTCCCCTTCAACTGATTATCATAACTATTATTACCAGTCCGAGCCGATATTATTCCATCGAAAGGAAGATTCGCCAATGTCTGATCTTTGGTGACATTAATTTCTATCTCATCACTATAATATGTCTTCCCTTTATAATTAACCTTTGCTGCTCCAATCTTTAACTGACCTGTTTCGACCTGAGGTACTAATACAAAGCCATATTCCTGAGCATAAGTAACTTTATTATTTATCATCTGCGTAATCGTAACAGGGATATTTCTATTTGTTACTTTGAATCCATTGAAATCAGGCAACTCAGGATAGAGA
>CAZYWQ010000449.1:0-2239 GCA_964651675.1 uncultured Candidatus Sumerlaeota bacterium
GCTGAAGATTCTCGGGATGAAGTTCTACTCACGCGATACTATCCGACGGAGGGCCGCCGAGATGGCATTGTCCGGCGCACTATGGTGCCTATCTTTTCTTCCTTCACCTTTTCTATTCAAACTGGACCCCATATCGATGAATCTTCAGCAAATTGTGGACTATGCAATAAAGCTTCCACTGCGTGTCCACCTTCTTTTTCCCTCTCATGGTGAAACGATCAAGTCCCAAAAAGCCTGCCGGTATTTTCTTGGCTCGGTCATTTCCAGGCCAAAAACGTTGTCCTAAGGCCTCTCAGAGACCCAATGCCTCTCCTTCCTTACGCAATATCAATGCGTTTCCGCGGCCCGCCCCCGAAGAGGACCATTTTAGTTGGACCCGTGTTTCGCAAAATATCCGAACAAGCTATACAGAAAATTGTTTGGTGTAACTAATAAAAGGCCTGCAAGCAAGTTAATAATTCTTACAAAAATAATTTTCTTTTTGTTGGATTGTTTAACACTTTCTAAGTGTATGCTTTCTAAAACGTCAACCACTTCCCGCAGATCATCTCTGTCTGCATTTTCTCTGTCAATGTAGCTCAACAAACTAACAGGATTAGACTTCAAAATACTAGTTTTGTAAATTTGTGAAGGAGTCCAGAATAGCCACAAATCAACAATGACAACACTGATTAATGCCAAAATGGCATCAGATATTCCATGCCTTGAGTATGAACTTGCAAAGGCATCCCACGGTAAAGGTGAAGATTCATTCCTCCCGAATTCGCCTACAAGGCCTATGAGAATAATAAGAGAAAAACACCAATAAGGAGAAGAAATGATATTAATTACCCGATTATCTGGGAATGAGAGTATTCCTTCAAGTGACAATCTGATCGTTGCGAAGAGTGTAAAAATCAATAGTATCCATATTGCCAATTGCCAGAAGTAATCCATGGTATTTAACCTATAATATCATACACCGAACGTTGCTTTTCAGCAGGCGCGGCTTTTTGCGCTGCAAAAGCCTTGTTATGTGAGTGTTCAAAATTTAGGTCGAGTAAGCTCCTCTTCAAACTTTTCGATATCTGATTGTAATTTTCTTAAATCTCTACGTAACTTTCTGTTTATTAGCGTAATTACCATATCGCTAAAATTTCGGTAAAAGAAGTATCCGATGGATACGAAAATAATGCTCGCAAAAATATACTTTATTGTTGTTTTGGTGGACATCCAACCTGGGCACAACAGGCTGACCATCAACAATAGAAACACAAACAAGCAACCATAAATCGTTAGAATTATATTCCTAACTCTGAATGAGTTGATTAATCCTTCTGTAATATTAATAAATTCTTCAACACTAAATTCCTCGTATGTAAAATCACTTGCTGTCGAAAAATGAAACATCACAATTCTACTTTTGAAAAAGTGATATTTTCTCTTTATCTTATTGTATAAATTCAATGAGTTTTCTAATAATTCATTATGTTTTTTTAAACCACTGTATGTAGATTGAAGAGCGTCTCCCATGCTAGGTATTTGAATTTTTTTATCCAGACAAAATTCTTTATAATCTGGGATCACTAACTCATTGTTTAATTCTTTGTACCTCTTCTCATGCGCTGAGTACCAATCCTCATTTTTATTATTGTTTAACATGATGATTACCTTTTAAAACTAGTAATTATATCATCCGCTTTTGGGGAAAAAATGAGGGCACATATTAATTGTTAATTCGCAAATCAGGATTCTGTCTATTCAGCCACCCTGCTGTTTCCGGGTATCTGTTGGAGCTCAGATACCCCTGCATTTTCGTTCAAAAACGAATAGTTAATAATTGAGAGTTACCCCGTTGTTCTTCCAAAGTTCGCTGAAGCGAAAAGTTAGGTGCCCAATATCTTCCTCACAGCATTCCTCAGCTTGCTCGCAGTCTCAGGAGCCATGAAGGTGTTTTTCTCAACATAAAAAGTCTCTAACCTACCCTTTAGCCTTGGGGCTTCTGTGAGTAGAGGAGCCAAGTTACTTTCTTGATTGTCACCAGATGAAAACTTACGGGAGTAAACGATAAATTTAGTACTCTCGGATTGTGATAACGTCTTGAGGAAAGTATAGAGTCTCTTCCGATAGTCATTCGTGCCATCTTTATTTCTGAACGTTGAGTGATGCATGATTATAAGATCGGGCACCGATTCCAGCAGACTCTGCTCATCCGACCAGGCCGGATTGCATCGAATCGCGCGAATCTCGATGTTCGGGA
>CAZYWQ010000449.1:2255-2895 GCA_964651675.1 uncultured Candidatus Sumerlaeota bacterium
CCAGCTTCGCCTGTCGTTGTCATACACATTATCAGGAGAATCGAGCAACACAATCTGTGCGGGCCTTAAATGTTCCAGTATTTCTGGCGGATTCATTGCAAGCCAGTGAGCAAGAAACATAAACCCACCACCTATTGCCGCAGCTCCAGACAGATTAACTACCTTTCGAAGGACAAATGATTGCTTGCTTTGGGGGTCTATTACATAGAAGAGAACACCTCCCGTAAATCCAACGAGAACAAGAAGAAGTGTCCAATCGACTGTGAGCATCCTATCACGAAACCCCACGTAAACAATCATTGCGGATATAATCAGAATTACCAAAGAAGTAACACTAATCCACAACCTTCCGGTAGACTCACGCTTATCTGCTCCGGCATCATCCTGATTTGTTCGATTCATATGTCCTCTCTTTGCATTTGTATGGGCGCATAACTTTGATCTACACAACCGAAACGTCACGCGACGTTATCGCAGGACAATCGGAAAAATGTGGCGATTTCGTCGGATAATACCGGCCATGGCAGGATTATCCTGTTGATTTATGGGATAACCAGTTTGGCTTTATTCAAAAAAGGCTGAAAGCTTTAATGAAAGTGGTTGACCGCCAGTCCGCCTGAAGTCTGGTCCACATGTATTC
>CAZYWQ010000450.1:0-2888 GCA_964651675.1 uncultured Candidatus Sumerlaeota bacterium
GTAGACACCTGTGCAGGTGAATTCAAGGCTTATACTCCCTACTATTATTCCTCTTACGAAAAAGAAAATGAATCCATTCGTTCGAAAAAGAAGAAGGTAATAATTCTTGGTGGAGGTCCAAATCGTATAGGACAGGGAATCGAATTTGATTACTGTTGTGTGCATGGATTGTTGGCTCTTAAAGAGGATGGATTCGAGACAATAATGGTTAATTCCAATCCTGAAACAGTCAGTACGGATTATGATATGGCGGATAAATTGTATTTTGAGCCATTGACCAAAGAAGATGTATTAAACATTGTTGAGAACGAAGATCCGTATGGAGTTATTGTTCAATTTGGAGGTCAAACACCATTAAAACTTGCCATTCCATTGATGAAGGCTGGTGTTCCGATAATAGGAACATCACCTGATAGCATAGATTTAGCCGAAGACAGAAGACGATTTGGTTCATTGTTATCAGAGATGGGAATCTTACAACCTGCCAATGGTTCTGGATTCAGTTTTGAAGAAGTCAAAAACATTGCCGAACAAATCGGTTATCCTGTGATGGTAAGACCATCGTATGTTCTTGGTGGCAGAGCAATGGAGATTGTTTATGATGAATCCCAACTCGAAGAATATATTTCTCTTGCTGCCAAAGCCTCACCAGAACATCCTATCCTCGTAGATAAATTTTTAGAGGATGCAATCGAGATCGATGTGGATGCGATCGGAGATGGTGAGAGAATCGTTATTGGCGCTATAATGGAGCATATAGAAGAAGCTGGTGTGCACAGTGGAGATAGCGCTTGTGTTATTCCAGCTCGTTCTTTAAATGATGATTGGATTAATCAGATAAAAGATATTACATACAAATTGGGTAAGCTTCTTAATGTTGTTGGATTAATGAATATTCAATTTGCAATAAAAGATAATTTGGTATATGTTCTGGAAGTCAATCCGAGAGCAAGTCGAACAGTTCCTTTTGTCAGCAAGGCAATCGGAGTACCACTTGCAAAATATGCTGCTAAAGTTATGGCTGGAAAATCCTTGAAAGATATTGGATTCACAAAAGAAATATCGATAAAACATTATGCGGTTAAAGAAGCCGTTCTCCCCTTCATCAAATTCCCAGGATGCGATATAATATTAGGTCCAGAAATGAGAAGTACAGGTGAGGTTATGGGAATCGATAGCAGTTTTGCACTTGCTTTTGCCAAATCTCAGATTGCAGCAAATAATACTTTACCAACATCCGGTACTGTTTTCATCAGCTTAAGCGATGATGACAAACATAAGATTGTCACGACTGCAAAAAAACTGATTGAGATGGGATTTAAAATTGTAGCTACAAAAGGCACATCAGAATATCTCAGAAACCATAATATTGAATGCACAAAAGTATTCAAAGTTAAAGAAGGCAGACCCAATATAGTCGATTTAATGATAAATAATGAAATACATTTAGTGATTAATACACCTTTAGGTAAAGAGTCGAAATTTGATGAAAGAGCGATTCGTTCGAATGCCATTATGAAAGGAATCCCAGTTTTAACAACAACTCCTGCTGCAAAAGCTGCTGTGGAAGGAATAGAGTCTCTTAAAAATAATGGACTTTCAGTGAAACCCATCCAGGAATATCATAAAATCACATATTAAAATTTAAAACTGACAACTGACAATTAACATATAGAACTGCGAAACTACACAAAATAATCCCCTGTGGTAAGAATATGATTCATTAATTCTAATAAATAGACATAATGAATCACGTCTTTACGGGAGTTCTCCTTTTGCAGAAATCATACTTCAGGAAAGCCACGAAAAACCCCGTCTTCATCAACTGAATCAGCGAATTCCGCAAAATCCATATTCGAAATAGATAGATTATTTTCAATCCCTTGTATTTGTGATGGAATAGCACGGAATTCACGCCCAGGTTCTTCATCCAAGTCAATAATAAGGAGTGGAAACTCAGGTTGCGATATGGCAGTATGATCAACAAGGATAATGAAGCTATGCACATAGTTTTCTGGAATAAGCTGCAGCAATTGCTCCTTGGTAATGTCTTGGTATGCCATATCGGTAACAAATTCTACATAAGCAGAAAAACTATCGACAGGTTCTTGGATTGCTTCACAGATTTTCTCCCAAGCAATTTGATCAGAGAAATCAGTTCTTAAAACTAAGGGATTTTCTGTCTCTGGAAGTTGTTTCATATAGCCTCCTTCAATAAGTACGACTATACTTTTCTAACATAAAGTCTTTCACTGATAACATAGGAATTAATTTATGAAATTTTTTATGAATTTCATTCATTGTTGTCAAGTTTATTAATCATATTTCGTAATTCAACTTGATTTATTGCGCTTTTGATAGGACTTAAAGAAAAATATTATGGTGTGGCATTTATGTCGTATTGTGATACGAGTTAAAACTCGTGTTACATAAAAAAATCGAGGGGGGTCAGCCCTCGATTAACACTACAATTTATATCAAAATATAAAACGCAAAACACCTCCTAAAATTATTACTCTCAACGACTTTTTGTCTTCTTAGACAAGTTTATTTAATCGTATCGATAAAACTACCAATCAATTCATCTAATCTTTTCAAAACCTTCAGATTCGATTCTAAAGCCGATTTGTTCTTTATTAAATCAACACTTTCATTTGCAACACTAACATTTGACATTTCATCACCAGGCTCCCCACCCCAATCTGATGGAATAGGATTCCCTGGAGTATCAATCTGTTGAATATTCACATCTACGGAACCATTCTGTCCTTCGACAATATTCGCTCTCTTTGCCTTATAGTTTTTCGTGAGCATATTAGCGAAGTTTTGAGCATTTACCTCTATGGCTTTTTGGAAGGCTTTTATGCCTGATTGCGTAGTGTTAATAT
>CAZYWQ010000451.1:0-2879 GCA_964651675.1 uncultured Candidatus Sumerlaeota bacterium
CTCCTGTACTAAAATCTACATTTCCGCCGACACCTAATCCTATTCCTTTTATTTGCTCATCCCGCTGTAAATAGTTTTCAATTATTGTTAATAATCTTTCGATTAAGTTTTCCTGACCATTCTCGACAAGTGTTTTTATCGAAAGAATTCCCGACACATTTCCCCTTTTATCGATCAATCCCGATAAAATTTTTGTTCCACCAATATCGATTCCCAAATATTTTTCAGACATATCTTTTTGCCACCCTACTTTGGGATTTCTGCATAACCGTAACGCGACATTTATGTCGCAGGCTAATAGAGAATCAAATCTATAAGATCAAAAGAATCCCCACAGGTTCATTCTCGGTGTATCGCTTTAATTCAACTTGTAGAAGTGGTATGATTTGCCCCATTTCGATTAATCCCGAAAAGTCGATGATCCTCGAACCAATCAATATAAAAACTTTCGGAATAATCACTCCGGCGTCACTATAAGTTGTGTATAATTCGGCAAAATCGATTAGTTCCTTCTCAACATTCCCTACAACAGCCTGCCTTACGGCACTTTTATTACTCGCCAATCTAATTACTCCTTCTTTATCAATAATCCTGACGGCTGTCCTTTCTTCCTTGAATAATCCAAACAACTTCTTTTGGATAATTTCAGTTGTGTATGCCTTTAAAGATGTTGTCTGAGCAGATATCTTTAAATCTTTGGCATCACATCCAATAGATTCAGCCACGGTTAATTTGGTATCATCTTCCGTTACTTCCTTCACGACCAATTCCTGTTCTTTCATCTCAGTACTACCCATTGCTGTTGCACGCACAATGTTCTTTTTGGAATCAACCTCCACGAAAACCTCGATGGTATCAGGTGCGGCTCCCATTTTTTGAACTGATGCAATCGCCTCTTCTCGTATTTTCATTATATCCGATTCGTCAGGATCGATGATTGTCCTTTCAACTGTATCCCGAACAAGTGCCAACGCCACACCTATAGCTGAAATGACCTCGTTATCCTTGACGATTTCAGTGCTTATTCCCATTCTCTTTCCGAGATATGGCAATAATGCAATAGCCCCACCTCCACCACCTATAAGTTTGATGATATTTTTATCTAATTTATAATCGTGAATAAAGCTTTCAATTATCGGTTCAGCCTTCTTCGATGCAATCTTGAGAATTTCCTCAGCAACTTCTTTATCACTCGTACCTATCTTCTTTGATGCTAATTCGAATGCTTTGTTTATAGCATCCTGATTGCCATAAGCATAATCTCCTTCATTAGCAAAACCCATAAAATTCGAGGCACAGGTCGGTGTGATAGCAAAATGTTTATCACCTGATTGGACTGTTAAGTAATGCTCATTATCTTTCTCATAATAAAAATAATCATCCAATTTAAGCTGTGTTGCATCAGCCTCAGAGGTGAATGCCACATATCCAATACCTGCAATATGCGCACTTCTCGGACCAACATCCTCAATCTTGTTATTCTCCATCCGTGCTACAGAACCGCCTGCAACACCAATCGTCCTGACATCAAGTGTATGGAGAAAAACCTTGTTTCCACCAACTTCTGCAGTCTTGATTTGCGACCTGCCATTTTTGATTGCGGATATATCCGTACTGGTTCCACCGACTTCGAGGAAAATTCCATCAGAAATCCGAGCGTATAACAAGGCTGCGGCTACTCCTGCTGCTGGACCTGAGAGCATTGTCAGAATAGGACGTTTTCTCATCGCATCGATGTCCATTATTCCACCATCACTGCGCATAATCATTAGTGGTGCTTTTATCCCTGTTTCCTTCACTGCTCTTTCTGTCATATTTGCCGTCTCAAGCATCTTGGGAAGCATACTCGAATTTATCACAGCAGTCCTCGTGCGAATCTTTAATCCGTGGAGTTGTGAAATCTGATGAGTAGCTGTGGCAAGAAGTCCCATCTCCTGCGCCACTTCTAATACCTTTTCTTCATTGGCAGAATCATCCACACTGAATGCTTCTGCAGCAACAAAAACCTCTGCTCCTTTTTCTTTCAGGCTAATTAGTGCATCTTTAATTTTGCTCTTTTCGACAGCCTTTGAATCGATAAATGTATGAAAAGTTTTTAGAAATTTATTAGGTGCAAGCTCGATGTTTCTGATGTTAGTCTGTGCCATTGCCCATAATGCAGAAAAACCTGTTCCCATCCCGACAATACCAACCGGTGCAACATCGCCTTCTAACAGTGCATTAGTCGCCTGTGTTGTAGAATGAGCAATTAAGCATACCTCATCTGATTCTATTTTGTGCTCTTCCAAAAGTCGATGCAGACACTCAATGATACCTTTTGCAACACCAATATCAGCAGTGTGAGTTGTCGGCAATTTAACCTTGCCAATAATCCGAAAATCGGATGAATCAATCGCCACAGCGTGAGTAAAGGTACCGCCAACATCAATGCCTATTCTAACTTTTCTTTTTCCCATTAATCCCTCGTTACTATAATGAATTAATTAGTACTTGTGAAATATATCAAAACAATTCCATAAGATTTTAGCCAAAGCCTACAAAGAGAAATGCACTAATTCCCAATCCTACAATGGCTGCTATCCAGACATAGGGCAAAGTTTTCCTCAAAATATAATTGGGTGTAATACCCTGATAACTTGCAATCCAGACATTATGAGTATTGGTAGGGTCGCAAACGCCCTGAACCATTCCAACACTTATCAGCATACCCATTACCGCTTTTGGTGATAGAATCCCTGCACCAAAGATTAGTGTCCCAAGTCCAAATCCTAATCCCCAAACATTCAATGGTCCTCTATACAGAGCCAATGGTGCACAAATTCCAAAGCCAATTATATAAAAAATCCAGTTACTCGGAATAATCCTGTTCAAAATCGGTT
>CAZYWQ010000452.1:0-2873 GCA_964651675.1 uncultured Candidatus Sumerlaeota bacterium
TAACCTGTCCGCGCATAATTCCCTTAACTACTTTCGCTCCTATCCAATACTGATAATAAGCCAACCATTCATCAGCAAGAGCTTTGTTGAGCATTTCAATAAGCTTGTCAGCATCCACTCCGATTATTTCTCTTCCTTTCGTTCCCATAATTTATTTCCTCCTTAAAAAATTTATTTTTGAATTTGTTGTTACAAAAGATAGAATTACTGATTTTTTTTCTTCATTGACTTCTTTATGTAAAATGATTCTTTGTAATATATAATAAAGATGCAACTAAAAATGTTAAAATTTCTTGAATTTATCTTTTGTAATCCCACAAACTGGGCAATGGTCAGGTGGATCACCAATATGAGTGTAACCACAAACGGGACAAATATATACCTCGCCAATATCCATATCTTTGCCTTTTTCAACTTCTGCTTTAGCCTTTTTATAAAGTTCAGCGTGTATCTTTTCTGCTTCAAGAGCATAATGAATTCCAGTTTGTGCTTCTTTTTCTCCTTGCAATTTGGCAATAGCATCGAAGGCAGGATACATCTCCGCTACCTCATAAGTTTCGCCATCAATACCGCTTTGCAAATTGTCGACGGTTTTTTTTGTAATACCGAGATTCCTTGCATGATTAGATGCATGAACCTGTTCTGCATAAGAGATGGCTTCAAACATACGAGCTATATTGGAGAATCCTTCCTTTTCGGCTATTTCACTGAAGATGCGATATTTCATATGAGCCATAGACTCTCCTGCAAAAGCCTCCTGGAGCGATTTCTCTGTCATTTTCCTCATTTCAATTCCTCCTGATAATGATTTTTTGTAAAATACATTTCCCCACTTTTTTTATTTCAATACAATGTTAAATATGACAGGTGTTATTTTTAGTTTTACTCACATTCCCTCAAGAAGACCTGAAAAAGTATCATGATGTTCTTCTTCATCAGCCAAAATTTTCTCGAAAAGTTTCTTTGTTGTAGTATCATTTTCTTTTTTAGCGACTTCGACAACCTGATGGTAAAGTTCTATTGCACCTTCCTCATCCGCTTTATCCTTTTCAAGCATTTCCTTCAAGGTTTCTCCAACATAGATTGGATCAGGTTTGGTCGTTGGTTTTCCACCAAGATAAGCCAATCTTTCTGCTATTGCCTCAGCATGTTTCATCTCCGCAATGGCGATACTTTTTAATTCATCTTTGACGGTAAAACCTTGAATTCCCTTCCATAAAACATGTTGCCACATATACTGAATGGAAACCTGCAATTCCCGCGCTACTGATTTGTTTAATAGCTCGAGTAATTCTTTCGATGCCATTTTCTATCCTCCTTAGTGTATTAAATTCAGGAAACTCATTAAAAAGTTATGCATTATCAACAAATTCACTTTTACGACTTTGAATATAAGAGATTAGATTTTTTGTTTTCTTCTCAATCAAATCTCTAACCTCACGATATATTTCAATAGGATCTCCTATTGGATCTCTGATTCCCCAATCCTCAGTCAGTTTAGCTTTAATAAATGGGCATTCAACTTCACAGCCCATTTTTATTAGCACATCCATTTGGTCTGGAATCGCATCCAAATTCTTTGGATTCTGGGATGAGATATCAATTCCTTTTTCAGCCATTACTCTAATTGTATTGGGACTTATATAGTTGGCTGGATAAGTTCCTGCGCTATATACATCCAATAAATCAGATGCATAATGTTTCGCAAATCCCTCAGCCATCTGACTTCTGCAAGAGTTTCCTATGCAAACAAAAGCAACTTTGATTTTTCTCATAGAGTTTTCTTCCGCACCAAGTTCTTCTTAATTATTCTATTTTGCCTTCATATTAGAAAGCATTATAAAATGTTTTTTCTCTTCTTCAATTATTTTTTCTATATCTTTAGTCTGAGATTGAGAAAGAAACTCCTTAACATCCTGATAATATAAGATTGAATCTAACTCTATTCGAGTAGCAAAATCAATTACCGAACTAACATCTTTCGCATCTAAAATTTCTTTTTCTTTATTTTTGTTAAAGATCAAATTTTCAACATAAGACTTGAGATAAGCAAAATACTCCCCCGAATAACTTTCTGGCGGTTCATATTTGTCATACTTGGCTGACATTTCTTGAAATATTTTTTTGTGATTTATTTCCTGGTCAGCAAGAAATGTAAAAACTTTCTTTACATTATCATCAGTCGTTTGATTAGCGACTTTACGATAAAAATTCTCTCCAGTTTCCTCAATCTGTATAGCAAATTCAAAAACTTCGCTTATGTTAAACAGACCCATTTTCTTTTCCTTTCTTCAATTTATAATTTTGAGTTCCTTGTGCTTATTCAAAATAGACTCAGCCAATTTTTCTATAGCTTTAAAATCTTCTTCCTTAGGATGTCCTTTAATGATGACTGATTCGAGTAATTCGACTTTGATATTGGTCAGCAATCCTTTGATATACTCAAGCATTTTACCACCCCATCCATAAGAACCGATTACGGATGCGAACCTGAGTTTTGGTCTTAAGGCATTAACAAGATAAGTTGCATAAACAGCAGATGGATGTGGTCCGACAAGAACAGTAGGCGTTGCAATCACAACAGTCGCTGCATCTACGAGTGCAATTGCTAATGCTCCAATATCTGTCTTTGTTAAATTGAATGGCTTAACAGTTATGTTTCGTCTCACTAATTCTTCTATAAAATGCATAACCATTTTTTCTGTACTGCCATGCATCGAGACATAAGGTAAGATTACTTCATTTTTAACTTCATCCGATACCCAATCACGATATGCATTCATTATGAATTCTGGTTTATCATATATGGGTCCATGACTTGAAGCAATTAATGCGATATCGTAATTTGCTAATTTCTCCAGATGCTTCTTGAT
>CAZYWQ010000453.1:0-2869 GCA_964651675.1 uncultured Candidatus Sumerlaeota bacterium
TGTTTCGAGTGTCTTTTCGAAATTGGTGATATCAGAAACCATTTCCCCCATTTTACTGATAAAATCAATTATTGCCTGATGTTCTTTTTCTTTTTGCTCAAGTGAGTCTTCTGATTCTGTTATTTTTTTTCTTAGTTTGTATATCCAGAATAAAAGGGCAACAACAATTGCAAATATAACAAACCAACCTTTGGTCATATCCTTGCTCAGTCTTTTTGTTATAATTTCTTATCGGAATTATATATCTTACTAATAACATATTATCTATGAGATTGTGATTTCAAGTTTTTTATTTTTGAAAATATATCTTTTTGAAAAAGACAATTAACTGTTTAATCATTAAAGATGAAAATATAATCTAAATTACAAATTATCTTTTCTTAACTTGACTTTTGAAGGGATTTAGTTAGAGTAAAATGAGAACTAAAAATAAGTATAATTGTATTAGAGAATGACAAAATCACTGAATGAAAAGGATACTAAATTATATTGGATCGACTTTCTAATCTGTTCGTAGAAATATGGAGTCTGCTTCTTGCTATGTCGCCTTATATCCTTTTTGGGCTTTTGATTGCTGGCATTTTGCATATTATTATTCCACGAGATAAAATATATAAACACTTTGCAAAAAACAATCTGTCTGCAGTCGTAAAAGCATCGTTATTTGGAGTTCCATTACCATTATGTTCTTGTGGAGTTATTCCTGTTGCAGCACATCTTAGAAAAGAAGGTGCAGGGAAAGGTTCAACTTTGTCCTTTCTGATTTCAACTCCTACTACAGGTGTCGATTCCATTCTTGCCACTTATTCATTATTAGGTCCGATTTTTACGGTGATTAGACCAGTAGTAGCATTTATCGCTGGTATTTTTGCTGGCGTTGTATCAAACTTGACCGAACGAGAAAAAGCAGCTTCTCCTGCAAATAATTTTTCTTGTGCAATATGTGAATTGGACACTCCCCATTCTCACAGTTTCGTTACTATAATTTATAAAGCCATTCATTATGCATTCTATGAACTGGTAAAAGATATTGGGAAATGGTTATTGATAGGAATTGTGTTGGGAGGAATAATAGGAGCATTAATCCCTGCTCAAATCGTTGAAAAATATCTTAGCAATTCAATCATTGCTTATATATTGATGTTTGTTATTGGTCTTCCTATGTATGTTTGTGCAACAGCTTCGATTCCCATCGCATCAGCACTCATTATGAAAGGAATGGCACCAGGCGCAGGCTTAATTTTTCTGATCGTTGGACCTGCTACAAATGTCGCAACTTTATCTTTTATTGCTGGGAAACTCGGTAGAAAATCGGTTACTATATATCTGGTCACACTAATTATAACAGCATTAGTATTTGGCATTTTACTCGACATTTTTTGGCAATCTTCAAATAAAGATATTAGTTTGTTCACAGGTGGTGGCAGGATGCTTCCTATATCGTTAAAGGTATTATCTTCCTTTGTATTATTAGCTATCATTACAAATGCACTTATTGAAAGACCAAAAGAAAGGATTAAAGGAATGGGAAAAATATTCATTGTGCCTGATATGACTTGTGATCATTGCATAAAGACTATTACAGATGCTTTAATGAAAATTGATGGTATTAAAAATGTGATTATTGACTTAAAAACTAAAAGGGTAGAGGTTATTGGTGATGTAAGAGATGATGTTGTTATTTCTAAAATAAAAAGTGCGGGATATTCGGTAGAGGAAAACATAAAATGAACCTTGAAACTTTATGTAAAATTAGTTATGGTATGTATATTATTTGTTCTAAGATGGGTGAGAAGTATAATGGACAAATTGCAAATACTGTATGCCAGATAACTGCGGAACCACCGACTATTGCTGTAAGTATTTGCAAACAAAATCTGACACATTCTTATATTCAACAGAGCAAGGTTTTCACAGTATCCATATTAGATCAAGAAACACCAATGAAGTTCATTGGACTTTTTGGATTTCGATCTGGTAGAGACATAAATAAATTTGAAAATGCGAATTATAAGATTGGTAAAACAGAAGCTCCCATTGTTCTCGATAATACATTAGGATATATAGAAACAGAAGTTATTGACAGTATTGATGTAGGAACTCACACAATTTTTGTTGGAAAAGTAGTTGAAACAGAGGATATCAAGGATGGAGAACCTTTAACATATCAATATTATCGAATTATCAAGAGCGGTAAATCTCCTAAGACCGCTCCAACTTATATTAAAACAGAAAGGAAAAAGGAGGGTAAGGTTATGGATAAGTATGAATGTACAGTATGCGGTTATATTTATGACCCTGAGAAGGGTGATCCAGATGGTGGAATAGCCCCTGGAACGGCTTTTGCGGATATTCCAGATGATTGGGTATGTCCTGTTTGTGGAGTTGGCAAAGATCAATTCAAAAAAGTGGAATAATAAAATGGCAGTTAAAGAAATAAAAAAGAATATCTATTTTGTTGGTGCGATTGATTGGGATAGGGAATTATTCGATGAGTTAATTCCCTTGCCAGATGGAACAAGCTATAATGCGTATTTAATAAAGGGAAATAAAAAGACAGCTCTTATTGACACTGTTGATCCTACAAAAGAAAGTGAGTTATTTGGTAATCTCCAAGAGCTTAAGGTTGATAAAATAGATTATATTATTCCCAATCATGCTGAACAGGACCACTCGGGAGTTATTCCAAAGGTACTCGAATTATATCCCGATGCGAAAGTTGTCACAAATCCAAAATGCAAGGATTTCCTGAAAGACCTTCTTTTCATTCCAGATGAAAAATTTGAAACGATAAACGATGGTGACACTTTGTCGTTAGGGGATAAGACCTTAGAGTTCATCATTGCACCCTGGGTTCATTGGCCCGAAA
>CAZYWQ010000454.1:0-2868 GCA_964651675.1 uncultured Candidatus Sumerlaeota bacterium
AAACAATACCACAAAACGCCAGAACCTTTTTACCTTGAAGTTCAGCTAATTCAATCTCTTTATTCTCGCCATAAAGTTTTGTAAACTTATGAATCGACTCAGCTATCAACACATTTTTGTTGTGCTTTCTAACAGTATCAACAATTTCATTCTCTGAAGTCTTAAGTTTTTCTTTACTCTTTGTATAATCAGCAAAATCAGTTTTTGTCATTATTACGACATCCGCTCTCGATAAGGCTTTAAGCGGTTCCCGTAATTGACCTCTCGGAAAAACATATCCATTCCCAAACGGATTTATATAATCAATCAATACAATATCCAGATCTCTATGAAGACCAAAATGTTGAAAACCATCATCGAGTAACGCCACATTGCAACTGAATTTCTCGATTGCCATCATACCAGCGGTATATCGATCTCGACCAACCACAACAGGCACACCTTTAAGATTCATAGCCAGAAGATGTGGTTCATCTCCGCTTTCAGAGGGACTTAAAAGGATTTTCTCACCATCAGAAACTATCTTTATTTCATTCTCATCACCTTTTCTTTTATAACCACGACTCAAAACAACAGGTTTAAAACCTTTCTCAGATAAGAACTTAGCAAAATATTGGGTTGTCGGAGTTTTACCAGTTCCCCCCAAAGTCATATTCCCAACACTAACAACTTTGATAGGTAACTTCTTTTGTCCGAACAGACCTTTCCGATGAAGAGAACATTTCAATTCTACCAACGGTGCATAAGCTTTTGAGACAAGATACAATGGAATCGCAACAGAATTTTCGACAATCCCTTCAGGATTCGAATATATTATTTTCTTTATCAAATTCTGCAAATGAACATTCCCTCACGATAGAATAACACAAAAGAAGCAGGTGAACTCTATAATATCCAAAATCCATATACAATAAGATTTTTAAAAGGTAGCGACTTTAATTGGGAAGCTTAACAGAATGAAAATGAAATAATATTCCTTCTAAATATTAATTATCCCCTCAATCTAAATTTCAAAACTGAAATCAGCCCCTGTAACATTATCTTCGTATTGAATGTGGATTTGCCAAATCTACGATTCTCGAACAAAATAGGAACTTCAACCATCTTAAATCCCTTTTTCTTACAAGCATACAAAACTTCCTGAACAATCGCAGGTCCATTCGAGTCCATTTTGTCCAATCCGATCGAAGCAAGAACTTCCTTTTTGAAGCACCGATAACCCGAAGTGCAATCTTTTATCTTTAATCCAAGCATTACTCTTATATACAAGTTCGCAAAAGTCGTAATAATCGTCCGAATAAAATTCCTGCCCACTTCACCACCACCTTTTATAAGCCTTGAGCCTATCACCACATCACAATCCTGAATTTTCTCGATAAAAATAGGAATGTATTTAGGATTGTGACTAAAATCCGCATCCATCTCGACAATATAATCCGCATCATTCTCTACAGCATACAAAAAACCAGCTATACCCGCAGAACCTCTCCCCTTCTCATTTACACGATGAACAAGATGAACTCTTTGATTACTTTCGGACATCTCTTTAACAATCCGCCAGGTTCCATCCGGTGAATTATCATCAACTACCACCACTTCCATATCATCTCTTAAAGAAAGAATTTCCTCAATCAAAGGTTTAATATTCTCAGCCTCATTATATGTCGGCAACATCGCCATTATCTTCATCGTTCATTCCATTAACACTGAAATCACAGAAAAACTGGATGCCCGACTAAAACTTCGGGCATGACAAATGAGAAAGTTACTTTGTTGGAAGATTAAAAAAACTTTTTATCACAATGAATAAAAAATCAGAAATTAACCTAAGCTTTCCTTAAACCAATTATAATACTATGTTCATTAACGTTCATTTCTTTAATAAAAAAATCTTCATCAGGTTCCTCATTTTTCAAATCAATCGTGAGCGTTTCATTCTTAAAATAATCAGCGAAATTAACAATAGCTTTGTGGAAAAAATCATCAGCGGTATATCTCACAATGATTCTATCAACCACATCCAGTCCAGCATCTTTACGCATATTTTGAGTATGTCGAACAAGCTCACGAATCATTCCTTCCTGAACAAGCTCTTCGGTCAGTTGAACATTAAATATCGCCACATAACCTCCTTCTCTTGATGCTACATAACCATCAGCACCTTCAGCCGTAATAACGAGGTCATTCTCGGTAAGCTCGATTTTTTCTCCAGTATGCAAATCAACCTCGAATTTACCTGTCTCTTCAAGGCAATCAACAATATTATTAGGATCTAACTTCTTTATTATCTTTTCGATCTCAGGCAATTTTGCACCATAGACCTGTCCCAACTTCTTATAATCAGGCTTGACTGTATAATGAAGATATTTCGCAACATTTGTCGCACATTTAATTTCCTTTATATTCAACTCATCATAAATATCATCCATAAACTTCTCAACAGCTTCCTTATCCCGCTTATTAACCTTAAAAATAACTTCAGCTAATGGTTGTCTGACTTTAAATTTCGCCTTATTCCTCGCAGCAAGAGCTAATGTAACAAGCTTCTTCACAACAACCACATCTTCTTCCAGACGCTCATCAATCAAATCCTCATTTTTCTGTGGATAATCATTCAGATGAACACTTTCAGGAGCATCAGGAAAAACATCTTTCACCAATGTTTGGTACATATCCTCCGTAATAAACGGCACAATAGGAGCCATTATTTTTATTAAATTAACGAGAACAGAATAGAGTGTCTGATAAGCAACATTCTTATTCTCATCCATTGCAGATTTCCAGAATCGTCTTCTATTCCGACGCACATACCAGTTCGCCAAATCATCAAAGAAGCCCTCAATCAGCCGAACCAAAGCACACACATCA
>CAZYWQ010000455.1:0-2865 GCA_964651675.1 uncultured Candidatus Sumerlaeota bacterium
ATATCGAAAATATGATTGCTCCATCTCTCACAGACCTGAATGAACCTGTCAACATCGAACTAATCATTCTGTCCAACACCGATGGAGAAGCCTCCATCAAGCTTTTTAGAGACAATCAATTTATCGGAAGTCAACGCATCTCTGTCAACACAGGGAAAAATATCTTCTTATTGAAAGACAACATAAAATCAAGTGGTTTCCACAGCTACGAAACTGTACTTGAAACACCAGCCGACTCCGAACCTTCCAATAATTCATACAGCACATACACCATCGTAATTGGCAAACCCAAAATCCTCATCCTGGGAGAAGACGAAGATACACACTACTTATACAATTCAATCAAAGCCGAAGAATTAGAAATAGAAAAGAAAACCATTGCCGCAATCCCAACTTCATTAGCCGAATTTGGTAATTACGACACCATTTATTTAAATAATGTCCCAGCTCATCTCCTATCAAAAAACCAGATGGAGATGTTCAAAAGATATGTTTTTGACTTAGGCGGTGGATTCGGAATGACAGGTGGTAAGAATTCCTTTGCACCGGGTGGATACCTCAACACACCGATTGAAGAAACATTACCCGTCAATATGCAAGTCAAAGAGAAAAGATACATCCCTTCAACAGCAATAGTTATGGCAATTGACAAGTCCGGCAGTATGGGTGGTATGGAAACATTCGGAAATAAAATGGAACTTGCCAACGAAGCTGCTATCGCCGTTACGGGTGTATTAAACAACGATGATATTGTCGGAGTAATTGCCTTCGATAGTGCTGCAAAATGGGTGGTTAAACCAACAAAACTTTACAACAAATACTACATACAAAACCTGATTGCATCGATCAGAGCTGGTGGTGGAACCAATATGTATCCTGCACTAAGCGAATCTTACAATGAATTGCAACATCAGGATGCTCAAGTCAAACATATCATTGTATTATCAGATGGAAGAAGTCAAAGTGGCGACTTCGAAGGCATCGTCTCAGTTATGAGAGAGAAAAATATAACACTCTCAACAGTTGCTGTAGGAGGCGATTCCGACATCGAACTAATGAAAAAATTGGCTCTAATAGGAAATGGACGCTTCTACTATACAGATGATCCAGCCAATATCCCTCGAATATTCACTCGTGAAACAATCACAGCTCAAAAATCTTACATTGTCGAAAAACCATTTACTCCAGAAATCACGGCATATTCTCAAATCTTAAGTGGAATAGATACACTTCCCGATCTTAAAGGATATGTTCTAACAGAGCTTAAAGACAGGTCAGAAATGCTGCTAAAATCAGGACTTGAAGAAGAAGAATATAAAAATAATCCAATCTTAGCATTCTGGAATTTTGGACTTGGCAAATCAATGGCTTTTACATCTGATGTGAAGAATATGTGGGCTATAGACTGGATAAGCTGGGAAAAATTTCCGAAACTCTGGTATCAAATTACAAAATCAATTTTAAGAAAAAGATTCTCAAGAAACCTGAAAACCAACATCTCTGCTAAAAACGGTATCGCAACAATAACCGTAGATGCTATTGATTCACAAGGCAACTACATCAACTCACTGGAATTAAACGCCCACATTATCACACCTCAAATACAATCCTTTCAAATCCCACTTCAACAATCAGCTCCTGGCAGATACGAAGGCTCTTTTGAAGCTCTCACAACAGGAGCCTATATCGTAAATGTTTCATCAAAAGACGAAAACAACATTACTACAGGTTTTGTAATTCCTTACTCTCCAGAATACAAAACCAACAAAACAAACACATTCCTTCTAAGCAGAATCACAGAAAAAACAGGTGGCAAACTAAATCCCAATATTGAGCACATCCTGAGTCATAATCTCATAAAACCACACGCTACCGTAACTCTTTTCAAAATCCTCTTCCTATTATCAATACTTCTACTACCTCTCGACATTGCTTTCAGAAGACTCATCATAGAAAAACAACAATTCGAATGGGTCTTTAATACTTACAACCAGATCTTAAATGTTTTTAAACGAAAACCAGAAGAAGTTAAAGAAGAGGAAACTCTATTAGCACTCAAAAGAAAAAAAGAAGCCTTACATTTAAAAATCAGTAAACAACCTTCCATCCAGAAAGAAACTTTAACCACACAAAAATCATCTCCCAAAAGTCAAGTAATACTAACATCAACTCCCCTATCCAAAAAACCAGAAAAATTAAGCAAAGAGGAACCAACGGAAGAATTATTTACCGCAAGATTACTCAAAGCCAAAAAGAAAACCAAAAAGAACAAATAATCTCACCGAACACCTCAAACAAAAAATTTTTCACGAATTTAATGGAACATAACAAAAAAACAGATGTCGATACTTATAGAATTTAAAATAGGAGATTGAAAAATGAGAACAACAAAAAACCAAAGTCTAAAAATTATATTCGGTCTTATCCTCATAACATTAATTGCAACGGCATTATATCCGATTGCCATTCTGATACCTGTCGACAAGCAATATCCACCGTTAGACATCAAATATCAGCGCGTAGATGTCAAAATAAAAGATGGAGTTGCCACAACAAAAGTTGAGCAGGTTTTTATCAACAAAATCAATCGTCCAATCGAAGCCACTTACATTTTCCCTGTTCCAAAAGGAGCAAGTGTTACCGATTTCTATTTATATATCAACGGTAAAAAAACCGCTGGTGAATTACTTGAAAGAGAACAAGCCCGCAAAATTTATGAAGACATTGTCAGAAGGATGCGTGATCCCGGATTACTTGAATATCTCGGAAACGAATTATTTAAGGCAAGCGTATATCCCGTTCCAGCAAGAGGAGAGCAAAAGATAGAAATAACATTCTCGCAAGTTTTAAGTTTCGATAATGGAG
>CAZYWQ010000456.1:0-2862 GCA_964651675.1 uncultured Candidatus Sumerlaeota bacterium
TTGAACAGATAACTGCCAAAAATAAAAGAGTAATCAGTAATTTTTTCATTTGAAACACCTCCCCAATATTTTTAAATAATCACTACAAATATATTAGTACGATACTTCATAAAGTGCAACATTATTTTGTTCATAGATAGGCTTAAGGTGATTCTGCCAGTAATCCCAGTTGACTTTAGATTCAGGGCGATTGCTATTGATTACGATGTGTGTTACACCCAAATCCCAGAGTTTATCTTTTGTCTCTTTTGTTTTTGTCAAATCCAACTTGAAAAATGCTCCATAGCCGAATAGGTCACCAATGACTTTATTCTTATATAAATATTTTTTCGAAGCGTCCCAATAAGTATACACAACAGCATTCTCAGGCAGATATGCATTTGCAAAATTAATCGTCGGAAAGGATCTAATATGTTTGTTATAGAAATCGACTCTCTGCGAGTGAGAATGCGGAACATTCCGTAATAGATTAAAAAACGAATCATAAGCCATCAGGTGCAATAATGTTCCGATAATGATAATGAAGATTGAGAAAAATCTTATCCAGTCTCTGTATTTTTTCAAATTGAACCTTAAGTCATAAGCTTTATCAGTCCTGGATTGGGGATCAGGATCAGACCATCCATTAATTTTCACGAGGCAATATGCGGAGATAATCGATAACAGTGCTAATACCGGCAAGATAAATCTCATTTGTTGCGATGTGATAAACCAGATGAAGAGAAATAACACGGAGTAAAAAAGGAACGATTTGATAATTTTTGAAACATTCTTTATAAAAATTAATGGTAATGAGAAAACAAGTATGAAAATCCCCATATTACCGTGAAATTCTTTTGGGAAGATGGTCAAAGTGATTGGTAAAAGTAAAAATTTTATCAAACTTCTACCGACACCATCATAGTTCCTGAGAGAATTTTGAACAACAACAAAGGCATCCTGAGTAGTAAAATATTCTCCACCTCCGAATATCCTTGTTAGGAATGGGAAAATAGGATTCCCCGTATAGATGAATGCTCGATAATACCATAAGTAAACCACGAATATCGAAATGCAGATTAATGCAATCTCAGAGAAGATAATGAATTTTGTTCCTTTTCTGTCAACCAATGCCTTTTGTACAATTGCAATCATCATAAGTAACAAGACTATAAGTGCAGTATGTTTTGTTCCCAAAGCAAATCCCAATAATAAGGCAGATAAAACGAGCCACTTGATTCTATCACTTCTAAACCATATAACAAATGCATAAACGGAAAGGAACACATAAAATGTTAGTCCAAAGTCGATGTAGGCTATAGGAGCGAGGTATCCGACGATTGGCAGTGTATAGAAGATGAAAAGGGCAATGTACGCAGTATTTTTACAAAAGAATCGTCTTGAGAAAGCAAATATCGAAAGTGCTGCGAAAAGTGTGAACAAATTATGAATTAATCGGGCTGCAATATCGCTATCAAAGAGCATTCCGAGTGTATAAAGCATCTCAGTATTCAAAGGCATATAAGAGTAGATAATCTCGGGAGTGTAATAAATATGGTTCTCTTCGACATATCGTTTAGGAGCGGTTAGATGATACATCAACTCATCCCATTCCGTTGGTGGAAACAATGATGTGTACACATTCGAAAACAAACATAATAAGATAATAAAAAGGATGATGAGATGATAGCGATTAATGATGACTTTCTCTTTCAGGCAAGAAAAAATGGTTTTAAGATAAGTATAGAGGCTCTTGATTGAAGCGAGTATTATGATAACTGCAATGATAATAATCGTGGACTTGTTGAGAGAGAAATACATCCCGAGAATCAGTGTGATTAGTGAAATGAGTCCGAATCCTATACCTGAAGCAAATAAAAATGTTTCTAATAGAGTTAGCTCTTTTTTTTCATCATTGTCTTCAAACCCAATCCTAAGCAGTCGGAGAATCTTCAATCCCAACATCAATGCGATAATTAATAAAAGAGCCAAAAGGAGTAGTTTTGAAAGAAGGACATCGTAGTAAATCAGATAATATCGTATGAATTCTCGAAGCATATTTTTATATCGTCACATATTTATTTGGTTAACTTCACAACAGTCTCGATATGATAAGTATGAGGAAACATATCAATTGGTTGCACTTCATCAATTTTATAACCTGCAGAAGTAATTGGGAAAATGTCTCGAGATAGAGTTGTCGGATTACAAGAGACATAAATAAGTGTTCTTGGCATAAGCGAAATAACAGTATTAACAACCTTTTTATGCATTCCACTCCTCGGTGGATCTACAATAATGACATCAAACTCCATCCCTGTGTTTTTAACAAATTTAGGTAGAGCAGTTTTGACATTTCCCAGGAGAAATATTGTATTATCAATGTTATTAATGGCTGCATTTTCCCTTGCATCCCATACAGCATCTTTGACCTCTTCTATTCCTACCACCGCTTTCACATCTTCTGCAAGATATAATGCAATTCCTCCAGTTCCTGAGTACAAATCAAGAAGTGTATAATGAGATTTTAACTCTGCATATTCTCTAACTTTTTCATACAAAATTTCTGCACCAGAAGTGTTTGTCTGAAAAAATGAAAAGGGAGAAATCTGATATTTTATATTATTGATATTCTCAATAATATATTTTTGCCCATAGAAAAGTTTTTCCTCATCAAGTCTCGCAAAATCCGATATACTTCTATGGATTCCCCATTGAATGCCTTTTATATTAGGGAATTTATTAGTTAATTTTTCTATTAATTTCTCGATATCAACAAAATCGCCATCGCTTGTAAGAATCGAAACCAGAACATCGTCGGATTTTTTGCTATGTCTAATAATCAGACTGCGCAGGAATCCTGTGTGGGTCATTGGATTATAG
>CAZYWQ010000457.1:0-2859 GCA_964651675.1 uncultured Candidatus Sumerlaeota bacterium
ATCCCAAACCGACTATTCTAAATTCAACTTGACCGTTTTCAAATAAATCTTTTATTTTGTCCTTATCCATTTTCAAAAAATGAGTAGGCAATGAGTGGAAGGGAAATTTCATCATATCTTTTAACTCTTCTTATTATAGTCTGCATCTTTTGCTTATCTTGTGAGAAGCCACCGACTCAGTCTAAAACTCAAAGTGCAGGAAATGCCTATGACCTAGTGAAGTTATTACACAATGCTGACCTAAAAACTCAACTTGATAAATTCCCTGAGCTTCTTAATTATGAGGAGTATCGTTCACCAAAGTCTGCCAAACAATTATTATTTATGGAAATACTAACTATGATTAAAACATCCTTGGTTGAATCAATCTTTATGATGATTCGTGGTGAAAGAGAAGAAGCTTTACAGCTTTTGGCTTCTAACTACTATTTAGAATGCCTACTAAGTCGGGATAGATTAACTTCATCATGGCTTTGCGGAATAGCATTTGGATCTATAACCCTTAAAGGTATCGAAATATATGCACTTAATTGCTGTGAGACATCGGAAGATTTTGAACACTTATTGAAGATATTAGAAAAGCTTGAGTCTGGAATGGAGAAACCGGGTTTCTGGCGTTCAATCAATACAGTAAAAGACCTAACATATTCATTTCTACTAATAAAGGATGTAAAGATTATAAAACTGATGTACAATCAGGTTCAGGCTAAGATTCATCTTATTCAAATGGCAGCGGCGGCAAAATGCAGATTCATCGAGAGTGGAAATTTTCCGCAATGCGAAGAAGATTTTGCACCTTTTTTTGCTAATGGATTACCTATTGATCCATTTAGTTCGAAACCGTTGAAATTTATTACAGACTCTGATTCTATAATTTGTTACAGCATAGGTCCGGATGAAATTGAT
This sequence comes from uncultured Candidatus Sumerlaeota bacterium, assembly GCA_964651675.1. Lineage (GTDB taxonomy): Bacteria > Sumerlaeota > CAZYWQ01 > CAZYWQ01 > CAZYWQ01 > CAZYWQ01. The sequence goes on from CAZYWQ010000457.1 coordinate 907, forward strand.
GATAAGGCAAAAATTCTTTATAAAGCGGAGAATTTTGGTGTTTACCCAGGCGATATTATAATAAAGGTGACCAGAGAGCGAGAATTTCCATTTCCTCGTGATGGTATGATTGCATTATCTCCTGAAGAATTTCGCAAACAATTTCCGAATGGTTTACCTCATGACCCATTTACAGGTTATATAAAAGCACCTTTAGGTATTACAAATTCATCGCCTGTGTATGTTTACAGTTGCGGACCTGATACAGATCAGGAAGATATTGAAGCAATAGGAGATAGCTATATACCTTCAGTACATTATGATCCTACGAATGGAACCCACAGTTCTGGCGACCTTTTTATGATTGTCCCCGGGCAAGAGAGTGAAATTAAATAATGTGTGAATTGTAATTATTCTTAAGTGTAGTGAGCACTTTTAGGTGCATTTAGTAGTAATTTATTTTAAACGGGTCTAAAGACCCTCACTACATTTTTGAGTGTAATCATTTATATAAATGTTGATTTTATTCTTCTTCTGTTGTTTCGACTTCTTCTTTTTCTACTTCTGTTTCTGTTGGGACACTTTTTTTCTTGATGGTGTATAGTGTTGATTGAGCCTCTTCTAATAATTTCGTTTTCAGATCATCACCTTCACCTTTGTCTTTTAGATATGCCTTGAGTTCATTAACAATTTTTTCTATTGGTGGGATTGCGGCACTATCGCCGTAGACTCTAAGTGCTCTGATTGAATATAATTTAACGAAATCATCATCGACTTCGAGGGCTTCGATGAGAGTATCCTGTGCATTACTGTTCCCGAATTTCACAAGGGCTTGGGCAGCAGCTTGTTTGATTCTAATATCATCTTCTTTGAGTGCCTTGATGAGGACTTGATTTGCAGAAGAGTTTCCCACATTGATGAGAGCGGCAAGCAAGGCTAATGTAGAATCGTTTTTTTGAGCATCGATTGATTTGTTTAACATCTCTATAACAGTATTACCGACAGATGGTTTCATTTTGGATATGGCGACTTGTGCACTATATTTAAGATTTTCGGAGATTGTTGGGTCATCGATTTTAGCGACTAATAAAGGAATGGCAGCCTTGCCTAATGCCGATAGTTCATCAATTAATTTGTCGCGTGATTCATAATAGCTTCCAAACTCAGGTTCTTGAAGAATATACATACTTTGTTCGGTTAATGAGAGCCATTCTTCATCAGACATCTTCAGCTTTGTATTTTCCATATAGGCGTTAGCTTCATCTTCCGATTCTATCTTGCATATATCAATGGTCGCTTGAGGATTGTTAACTAACCAGATGAGTTTCGCCTTTTCAATGACACCTTTACTGTCCCATACTTCCTTCATCATCGCATCTTTATCTTTTTCGATAGTTTCAAGTTTTATAAATATTTTATTCACTTGTTCCGCAACATCATTAGACTTATCTGTCCCTTGTGCTTTCCCAGAGCTTTCCATTTGAGAGAAAACGGGAATAACTAAAATTGTTAAAGCAATAATAATAACTAAAAATTTCATAATAGAAATATTTCTTATACTCATAAGATTTATTCTGAACATAGTAAGCTACCTCCCTTATTTATGTAGACAACATCCTATTCTACAGCTACTAAAAGTATGTGGAGTAAAAAGCCGATTTGTCAAGAATCAAAGTATAGAGAGTAATTATTTTTTCTCATTATACAAATGTGAATTTGATTTTTACTTAAAGGTGTGACTAAAAAAAGTTTTTTGAAAATAAATTTAATTGATAAAAGAACAAATTAGAATAATTGGGAGGGAGATGAAGAAAGGTAAAGAAGGGTAGAAGTAAAAAGCCAATTCTACCCCCGAAAATTAAAGGCTTTTGACAACATTCCTTATCTGGAACAGGAAATTACTATAACCCCTTTTTCAGACTTGGAGCAGGTTTGAAGCCGACAGTTTTACTCGCTTTAATCTTGATCTTTTGA
>CAZYWQ010000458.1:0-2852 GCA_964651675.1 uncultured Candidatus Sumerlaeota bacterium
TCACAATAAAGATACAAAAAAGAAGTCATTTGGTGAGCTAAAAAAAGTTTGTCTTCCTTTTATTATATATATCGCACTTTCCATTTTTTTACAGCTTTTAATAGACCGCTGGATTAGATCAGAAGTACTCCTCGCCGTTTCCCTATTACTTATCTGGCTCGCAACGAAGAAATTTAATTGGGATATGAGAACCTTATGGGCTTTATCAACAGGCTATCTCATCGCCCTTAGCTGCCCAGATGTTAATTTTGGTCCATTAATCTTTATCTCTTTTATTCCATTGTTCTTGGCTTTGGACAAAACCACAAACTTCTGGGAAAGTCTTATTTTAGGCATAATTACAGGTTTTAGCGTAAATTATTGTCTCATTTCCTATATGCCAAATTCATTCGTAAATTATTGTGATGTAAATAGAATCGTGGGATTTCTTTTGTTCTTACCATTCACTCTGATTATGAGTCTAAGGTTTCTATTGTTCACCTTCTTATACTGGTTAAATGAAAATAAATTTAGAGTGACAAAGATAATTTTTATTCCTATTGCGTTCTCCATTGTAGAATTTCTCAAGTTTGAGATGTATCCCTGGTATTCCGTGATAAGCCTCGTTTTTATTCCTCACCTATACCAGGCTGCTGATTTATTAGGACAATCAGGACTGACATTTTTCATTCTCTTAATCAATGTTGGACTTTATCGTCTATGGAATTATATCCGACATAAAGAACAAAAAGCACCTGTGTTTACCCTGATAATATGTGCCATTGCATTTATCTTTGTTTTCGTATACGGAGAATTGCGAATAAGGCAAGTTCGTCAAGCAGAATCGAATGCTACCAAGAAACTCACAGTCGCCATAATTCAACCAACCTCTCCGACAAAACTTATGTCGGGAGATTACGACACGATTCATCGAATTTGCAGGGTAATAGATACTTTAGCAAGAAAAGCCGTAAGAAATTGCGATGCTGATCTTATGATACTTGCCGAAAGTGCTGTTACAATGGGCTACCAGATTGGTTTTCATCCTGAGTTTAGAGATGTCGTTAATACAATAGCTTCAGAGTTGGGTGTATATGTCCTGGTGGATAATATCCATTTCGAAGAAAAAAATGACAAAATGATAAAATATCGAACTGCTTTATTATTATCGCCTGAACTTGAGATTCAAGGTGAATATTTGAAACAGATTCTTGTGCCTTTTGGTGAATATATCCCTTTCGAAAATGTTTTTCCTTTCCTGAAAAAAATATTCCGTTACTATACAGATTATCAGAAAGGAAGTGGATTTACAAAGTTAGTCGTTAATGATGTTCAGATTGCACCACAGATTTGTTTTGAAGTAATTCATCCCAGATTAGTCAGAAAATATGTGCAAGCTGGAGGAGAATTAATCGTCAATATGACAAATGATGCCTGGTATGAAAGCAAAAAGCAAAAGTCTCAACACCTTGTTCTGTCAATACAACGCTGTTTCGAAAACCGTGTCCCAATGGTGCGCGTAACCAACACAGGCATTTCCGCATTTGTCTCAGCCACTGGTGAAATCATAGGTGAAGTCTCCCCTATTGATGAACCCTATACAGATTGCCGTGAAATTCCTATTCCGTCTATAAATTCTATTTATCGCAAATATGGCGATTGGTTCGGTTGGGTATGCTTATTTACTCTTATTCTGATAATTGCATTAAGGCTAATCAGTAATAAAAATAAATTTTCATAAGTTCAGAATGTTATATTTTGTGATCAATTATGAATAAAAAAATTTCCAATTTTAATATTATTGCCATAATAATTATAATAGTATGGGGTATAATAATATATTCTAATTCATTCAATGCGCCTTTTCAATTCGATGACCATCGATACATTGGCGCCAATCCTCATCTTAAAGATGTGAAAAACATAAAGGCGATATTCAATTTTAAACCACAACGCTGGATTACATTTTACACCTTTGCTATTAACAAAGCTATCAGCGGTAATAGCGTTTTCTCCTTTCATTTATTTAATCTCACAATACACTTAGCAAATGCAATACTAATATATTTTATTCTCTTATGCTTATTAAAACTCCCAATCAATGAAGACAAATATCAAAAATTTCAACGGATTATTCCTTTACTCATATCTCTCTTATTTCTTGTTCATCCTCTGCAAACAGAATCCATTACTTACCTCTATCAAAGATTCACACCACTCTCCACCTTCTTCTATTTCTCATCTATTCTACTGTATATAAAATACAGAACTCACACACTCATTCCCAAAAAAATCATATTATATCTGCTATGCCTTATCAGTCTTGTATTAGGAATGTTCAGTAAAGAAATTATGTTCACAGCTCCAATTATGTTGCTCCTAATTGAAATATATTTCTTTAGTGGATTCAGCAATAAATTAATAAAGAGATGGAAAACGCTTGTTCCGATTCTGCTAACATTATTAATCATCCCCATCACTTACATATTTTTCGTTAAAGGGATGACTCTCAGCACAATAAATCTCGATGAAATCACACGAGATGGTCGGAATAATCCACGCTTCATCTACTTGATAACACAATTTCGAGTTATCATTAAATATCTACAACTATTCTTTTCCCCAACAAATCTGAACCTTGATTATGATTTTCCTCTTTCAAAGACAATTCTTGAACTACCCACCATCTTTTCTCTGCTGATTCTCTTATGCCTTTTTCTAATAGGAATAAAGCTATTTAAAAAACAAAAAATGATCTCATTCGGAATTCTATGGTTCTTCATAACGATATCCATTACATCAAGTGTAATCCCCATCAAAGATGTAATTTTTGAGCATAGGATGTACTTGCCATCTATTGGATTAGCTATCGC
>CAZYWQ010000459.1:0-2832 GCA_964651675.1 uncultured Candidatus Sumerlaeota bacterium
GAGAGACCTCGTGTGGAAGACAGAGAAGAATTGTTCAAGGTGCTTAAGGACAGGGATCGTGTGGTTGCTTTGGCAGGACATAATCATACTTCTGAGCAGCATTTTCTGGATGCAGAAAAGGGTTGGTTGAATCCGAATCCGATTCATCTGATTACTTGTGGTGCGATGTGTGGATGTTGGTGGATGGGTCCGAAAGATGAAAGAGGAATTCCGATCGCTGATCAGTATGATGGAGTGCCGAACTGCTGGTATATGTTTCAGGTTGACGGGAATGAATACACTCATCGGTATAAAGCTGTTGGAAAAGATAGAGATTATCAGATGCGCATTTCGTATCCGACTGAGACTGTGAAGAAGTCGGAAATTGCTGACAAAAAAGTTGTGGTGAATGTTTTTGATGGGAGTGAAAAAGCGGTTGTGACCTGTCAGATTGATGATGGTCCTATTATTGAGATGAAAACGGAGATGATGAAAGATCCATATTATGTTGCGATGAAAGAAAAATTTGATGAGGAATTTGACTGGGCGAAGCCTGCTGATACTGGACATATCTGGACTTCTGAAATGCCAGATAGTCTTGCTGAGGGATTTCATAAAATTATTGTCAGGACAAATAATCAATATGGATGTGAATATAAAACAGCAAAGGTATTTAAAGTGGAATAATGTAATCCGAAAAAAAAAAGGGGACAGACGACTGTGCATCTGTCCTCTTTTTTAATTATTTTTTGGGGAAATTCATAACCATTTCAATAAGAGTTTTTATACCTACTCCTACAGCACCTTCTTTGTAATACTTATATTGTGCAGCTCTCATAAATGTCCCAGCAATATCCAAATGTATCCATTTAACATTTTCAGGAACGAATTCTTGTAAGAATAATGCGGCTGTAATTGAACCCGCATAAGGAGTGCTTCCGATGTTGTCGACATCAGCAACTTTTGATTTGATGAGTTCTTTATATTCCGGGAAAAGTGGAAGTTCCCAGATGTTTTCTCCAGTTTTTGCACCGCATTTGATGATGTAATTAGTAAGATTTTTGTCGGTACCGAAAATTCCGTTTATGTTATTCCCCAGTGCAACAACTACCGAACCAGTTAGAGTTGCGATGTCAATAATGTGTGTCGCATTAAGTTCAGAAGCCTTTGCGAAGCCATCTGTTAAGATAAGTCGTCCTTCAGCATCTGTATTTATTACATGGATAAATTTACCATTTTTAGCCTGTATAATATCACCTGGTTTTTGAGCGTTCGCATCGATGGCATTTTCTGATGCGGGTACAATTCCTGTGATCCTGATATTTGGTTTGAGTTTGCCAATAATCGACATAGTGTATAAAACTGCTGCTCCACCTGACATATCACCTTTCATCCGCCACATATCCTTAGGTGGCTTTAAACAGATTCCTCCTGCGTCAAATGTCAATCCTTTCCCAACAAGACAAATGTGGTCTTTGGATTTTTTCTTGGGCTTGTATTCGATAACTATCATACGAGGTGGATTGGAACTGCCTTTCCCGACTTTCAGTAATCCATTGTATCCTTGTTTTTTTAATTCTTTCTCATCGAGAATTGTGGCTTTGAGATGATTGGATTTTGCTATTTCTTGTGCTTTTTGTGCGAGATATTCAGGAGTGTGAATACTACCAGGTTCATTAATTAAATCTCTACATTCATTAATTGCTTCCGAAATGATGAGCGTTTTTTCAGTGAGTTTCTTATCTTTTAAAAAGTTTTTGGCAGTAGTTACAATTTCGACATCGAGTTTATCGAAGAATGTTTCTTTTTCCTTTTTATATTTTTGAAATGAGTATGAACCTAAAATCAGTCCTTCGGTAATTGCTGAACAGAAGCCACTTAGCGGTTTGTTGACAAGAAATGCTATATTTTTGAAACTTAGACTCTTACAAATATCATAAGTATTCGAGACAATAATTTTGATGGTTTCTAAAAGAGGATATGTCTCGACAAAATCAACTGCAAAAAGAATTAAATTCTTAACCTTGTACGCTTCAGGTAGTGGTATTATTAGCTCTCGCTTAACTGTTTTATTCTTAACATCATCTTTGAATTTGTTGATTATGTTTAGGATATATCGATCATTTATGCTGAAATAATTTTGGGATTTGTTAGTTATTAATATAATTGCATCGCCAGAAATTTTTGAAATGTCCTTCTTACTCAGGTTTATTTTCATAATATTCTCCTTTAATAAAATATGAAACAGAAATTATTTAATATCATCTAAGAGTTTTTTGACTTCATTTTTCTTTTGCATAGTCGTTTTTTTGTCTATGTTAAATGAAATGTTTATCACATCACCTCGTTTGATATTTTCGGGTAGAAGATTTTTTTTAATTACGAGTTCTTCATTCCCAATTAAAATGACAGCATATTCGTCTTCAAACCTATCTATGATCGCTTCTATAAAAGATTTGTCTTTCATCATAATTTGAATTTAATATTATTGATTTTGATTTTTTATATGAATTATGATTAACAAAGACAAGGAAAAAAATTATTATTCCTTTTTCAGTTTGTTTTTTTCTTGTATTTTGTATGAATATTGTTTAATAGGTTTAGTCTAAAATCATATAAGAGAGGTAAAATGTTATGAGCTTGAGTAGATTTATTAGGATTTTTTTCTTAGTGGTCTTATGTTTTGCAGTAATGATGAGTTTTGCTCAGGAAGCGGAGAAGAAGTCCGATGAAAAATCTGAAAAGATTGCAAAAGATACGAAAGAAGAGGTAAAAAAGAAAATGGAAATAGGTGTTATTGAAACTGATTTTGGTGTTATTAAAATTAAATTCTTGGAAGATAAGGCTCCGAAC
>CAZYWQ010000460.1:0-2827 GCA_964651675.1 uncultured Candidatus Sumerlaeota bacterium
TGACACAAAATAAAATAAGGCGATAATCGGAATGGGAACGGTTATTAAGGATAATATATAACCGATTATAGGATGAAGACCAAAGAATATCAGAATCAAAGGCAAACAGAAAAAGCTAATGAGGAAATTAAGCAAGATAAGTTTCCCTAAATTATCATAACTACCCCAAAAAAATTTATACCACAAATTTCCAATCATCATTTTTCCCAGTGAGGACTGACTCTAAAAATCTCAGCTCCCAATTTTGATAACTTTTCCTCTATTGTCTCATAACCACGATCAAGGTGATAGACTCTTAAAACCTCAGTCGTTTCTTTTGCGACCAATCCAGCAAGAATCAAGGCTGCACTTGCCCGCAAATCGGATGCCATTACAGGAGCACCACTAAGCGATTTTACTCCTTTTATGATCGCTGTTGAGCCGTTTAAGGTAATATTCGCTCCCATCCTCATTAATTCACCAATATGAATGAACCGTTCAGGATAAATAGTCTCTGTTATTTGACTTTCTCCTTCAACAATAGACATAAGAGCCATAAACTGCGCCTGTAAATCCGTTGGAAAACCAGGATATGGAAGTGTTCTAATCGAAATAGGCTTTAAGGTTTCTGTCGTCGAACAACATATATGAACCTTTCCATTATCTTCCTTAATTTCTACTCCAGCCTCAACGAGTTTCTCTACTACCGTTGTTACTTGATCAAGGCGACAGTTCTCAAGAAATATATCACCATCGGTAATGGCTGAGGCTACCATAAAAGTTCCTGCTTCGATTCTATCTGGAATAACCTTATAAGTAGTTCCTTTCAGATCATCCACACCTTCAACAGAGATGGTTGAAGTACCTGTTCCTTCAATATTTGCTCCTAACTTAATAAGAAAATTCGCAAGGTCGATAACTTCTGGTTCTTTAGCAGCTCCTCTGATAACGGTTTTTCCCTTTGCTAATACAGCAGCCATTAATGTATTGCAGGTCGCTCCAACACTCGAACCATTTTTCCCTTCGAGTGAAAAATCATTACCTCTTAAACCGTTCGCTTTGGCAACAATATTACCGTGTTCGATTCTAATAGTAGCTCCAAGTGCTTCCATACCTTTCAAATGCAGATCAACTGGTCTCGGACCTATCGCACAACCACCTGGTAAAGAGACTTCCGCCTGACCAAGTCTTGCTATCATAGGTCCTAATACATAAATACTCGCTCTCATCTTTCGTACCAAATCATACGGAGCTTTGTAGTTATCAAATCCTGATGCATCTATTACCAGGTGTCTGTCTTTGTATTCTACCTTTGCTCCAATTGTCTCCAACACCAAACACATACTTTCGATGTCTCTGTAGTTAGGAACATCCTCCAGAATTACCTTCTCGTTAGTCAACAAAGCTGCACTCATTATTGGTAATAAGGCATTCTTCGCATTGCTGATTTTAATAGTCCCTTTTAGTTTCTTTCCACCATGTATTATTATTCTGTCCATAGTCTATTTTTCATCCTATAAAATTTATATAACAAATTATGCTGATTTTCCAAAGAAATATCTGTCAAAACCACTCAAATCATTTCTAACTTCGATCTCATCATATTGCTTGGTCTTTTTGGCTATCGTTAATGCCTGTTCTTTATGTTTGTCACCAATTTCAATAGCAAGCAATCCCTTAGGTTTAAGATAATTCGGTGCCTGCATAATTAACTTTTCAATCGTGCCAAAACCCTCTTTGGGTGCAAATAATGCGTTTAATGGCTCATAGTTCAGTATGTCAACCTGAAGACTTTCTTTATCATCCTCACTCACATAAGGAGGATTCGACACTATCAAATCATACTGCCCGTCAATATCTTCAAACAAATCCGATTTTACAAAACGAATTCGATTACTGACATTATGCAAATCACTATTTTCTTTTGCAAGTGTTAATACATCCTCGGAAATATCAGTCGCAACAACTTTAGCATTTTTAAAATGCAATGCAAGAGCAATAGCGATACAACTACATCCAGTGCCCACATCAAGAATATCGATTTCATTAGATATTTTATTTTTGAGTTTATCAATAATTAATTCAACAAGATATTCAGTTTCAGGACGGGGAACTAAAACCGAAGGAGATACTTTAAATTCGTGTGAACAAAACTCTTTCTTGCCTAAAATATAAGCGACTGGTTCTCTTTTTAACCGTCTATCAACCTTCTCATTAATCTTAGACAATTCGATATCAGTTAAAGGTTTATCATAATTTAAAAATAAGCCCAATCTATCCGTGTTTATAGCATCAGCAACAATAAGCTGCGCATCCAAACTTGGCATCTGTATATCATTAGTTTTTAATTTGGTCTTTACATAGAAAAATGCGTCTTTTACTGTTTTTATTTCCAACAACTCCCGAACAATATTTTTTTATACAAAAACCTCTTTTAATTTATTAGCCTCGTCCCAGACCTTTAATGCATCAATTAATTCATCGAGCATACCCTCAAGAATGCGATCCAGCTTATAGAGAGTAAGATTAATCCTATGGTCTGTAACACGATTCTGAGGGAAATTATAGGTACGAATTCTTTCACTCCTATCACCGCTACCAACCTGCTTCCTACGATTTTCTGATATCATCGCTTTTTGTTCAGACAATTTTTTATCGTACAATCTTGCCCTTAAAACCTTCATTGCTTTTTGTTTGTTTTTATATTGAGATTTTTCATCCTGACAGGTTACGACCATTCCTGAGGGAATATGAGTAACACGAATAGCGGAATCAGTAGTATTAACATGCTGTCCACCGTGTCCAGATGACCTATATGTATCTACCTTAATATCATCCTGTTTAATAT
>CAZYWQ010000461.1:0-825 GCA_964651675.1 uncultured Candidatus Sumerlaeota bacterium
GGAGAAATCGCATTGCGGCCTTTTGTTGAGTAGCATTCCGCAAACTCTCCATCTTTGAACGCAGGGTAGATGGTTTTGCTGAACACCATCATGGGGTCGTCGTCAGGAAGAAAGCCTTGGAGCTCGTTGGTAGCAGTAAAAAGTTTTTCTTGAGGATCTTTTGGTAAGCTCATCGTTTCCTTCTTATAGTTATAGTTTGAAGGAAACTAGAAATTTTTGAATGCTTTGTAAAGTATTTTCTATTTTTCAGCGCAACCATCCATGGCAGAAGGGGTTATGCTGTGGCCACGGATGGCCACAGTACCTAGGGACGGCGCCTCCCTCCTGCTGGAATGTAATAACCCTTCTGTATGTTAAGGATGAAACAGTGTGAGAAAGATGTGACCTCTTTTCAATTTCTTTTAATTTTCCAATATCATGCTATGTTACTGAAAAGGAGGTGTTTTTTAACATATTATTTCTTTATTTAATTCTGGATTAAATTAACCTCAAATCCCCTCCCAATTGTTGCTTATTAAATCCTTATCTTCCCTTTGCCAGTTGTTCTACTTTCAAACTCAATAGATATATAGGTACCGTGTATATAAGTAAATTGGTCTATGAATCCCTCTTGTTTCAGCCCTTCAAAATAACTAAATATACCTGTTGCTCCAGATTCATTGACTATCTTCTCAATATTGTCCTGTTCAAATCTTTTCCTCAAGGGATCTGAGGTGCTTTTATATATAATCATTTTTTCAGACTCTTTATCTATCATTGTATTGACTTGTTTATCTTTTTTGAAAAATAGAATTGTAAAAATAATTGCTGGAGCTAAAAATATAA
>CAZYWQ010000461.1:835-2817 GCA_964651675.1 uncultured Candidatus Sumerlaeota bacterium
TATAAACTCATCTACAATGGGAATCGGATCTGGTATTATTAAAGTTATAATCCCAAAAACCCAACATACTATCATCAATACAAGGTAAGTTGTTTTCTTTTTTGTTTTTAATCTTTCTTTTGGCATGACATCCTCACATAAGATTTTATTATATAGACCTAAAACAAATCGTTTTAATTCAAATCATCACAAGTTAAAAAAATGCTTTTCTCATTTCCATCTTGTACATAAAAGCTTGTTGTATAAACACCTTCTAAACCGTCTGCTGTAGCTGTTACATTTACCGGAAACATATTTTCCCCTGTCCAGATAATATCCCACTGAGTAGTTGACCCAGCCCATACTGTCTCAGTTTCACCGTTTACAGTAGCTCTTAAATTACCATATCCGCAGCTATACCATTTTATTTTTATTATAGCTCTGTATACACCATAATGTTGCTCGTTTGTACATGAAACACACAATACAATGATTATTAGAATTATAAAAACGATTAGCAGACTTTTCATTTTACTACCTTACCTAATTTTGATAGTTAATCGATCTAATAATTAACTACATCACCCATGACAGTTAAGATAAGCTGCAAAAAATTAACTCGAATAAACTGACATTTCACTCAAGAGGATCTCAATGTGCGAAGCCACGAATTAGCAGTCATGCACCCTTTGATATACCTTCTAGAGATTGTTTGATAAATACTAATGCATCCAACAGATCTGTATCCTTAAAATCAGACAATTCCATTTCTCTTATTATTTCGTGATTTTTTCCTTTAATTGTTTTACCCTTTGACTTAAGTTCCAATTGTTCGTCGACTGATTTTGAAGAATCTAGTTGTTTAATATTTGAAGGAACCTGACGCGGGAATACATTTCGAATTGCTTGCAAATTGAAGTAATTCTCGGTGGAATAGCGAGAAAGACGAAAACACTTTACATTGTTCTGACTACAATTTTTTTCGAATCGAGTTCTCTGTACTGAACTGCCTGGATCCGAATCAATGATGGCAAAAACATTTTTCCTCTCAGAAAAAACAGATAGATCCAAAAAGGACATAATATCACCACCAAGTGGCCAATATCTCACATTATATAACTGTTCAACATCTAACCATCTTAAAATTTGTGAAAAGACTGGAATATCCTTAGGTCCCTCTACTAGAATAATACAATCAGCAACAAGGTTATCAGTTACTGAATATCCCAATGAATGAATAATATATGATTTTGTGGTTTGATCAGATAGAGATACTTCCTCTTCACAAGTAACATAGAAAATACGATCAGCAAGTAGGGGATCTATGAAGATACTCGAATGGGTAGTGATTAAGAATTGCCTATTCTTTATTTCCTTAAGGAATTGTAGTAGACGTTTTTGATATTCCGCATGAAGATGATTCTCAGGTTCTTCTATAAACACAAACGTGCTATCTGTCCCTAGTACGATCACAAGGATAATTAACACATCACTTAGACCGAGTCCACAGACATCTGCCGATAACCAATTAGAATTACTAGAACTGAATAGTAAGTTTATTCTGTTATCTTCTTGGGGTACAATATTAAACTTACAACCAGTAATACCTTCGAATGCATCATATATTTGTTTATAGATATTGGATTCATTTGAATTTAAGTCCTGGTTCTTCAGAAAAAATAGACGATTAATAATACCCTGACCTGAAGGTTGCAATTTTTCATTGGTTTCAATAATTACCTGATGACCTAGGGTTCTTTTTGGGGGTATCAATATTGGCTTATATAGTTTTGTACTTTTATCAAAGAAATTATCAAAGAGTTGATCGAACTTAAAAATGTCATCTCGATGACGTGACAAAGCTCCGAATTGCTTTCTCGATTCATTGAAATTCTGTGTTATGTTACCTGTCTCATCGTTATACCACACAGTTTTATTATTGATTACTTCCTGAATATGTTCCCCAAACCATTTCTTGCTAATCTCGGGATTAGGCGTACTAT
>CAZYWQ010000462.1:0-2816 GCA_964651675.1 uncultured Candidatus Sumerlaeota bacterium
AAAAGTATCTATAAATAGTGGTGGTACACCACTTAAACGGTCAGAACCATCTGCTTCTAAGAAGATGTTAGCTGAACCTGATCCAGGATCATCATCACCATTCTCACCGATAAACTTGACGACTCTGTCATAAGTGAGCGCAGTGTCATACAATGCAGGTGTATTAACGTACTCTAAAAATAGTACACCACCTGTAATTCCATCTGCACCACTATCAAGACCAGTTACAGTACCAATAGCCACTGGTGCCGTCTCGCCACCAGAAGTGGCTAGCGGATGAGCTACACCTTCAATCTCAAGAGCTAATGCTGAATCAATCGTAGCAGATGCATCTACCACATAAGATACTGTGATCGCATTAGTTGAACTTCCACCACTAACTGACACATAATCAGCAAAAGCAAATGGCTGACTGAAGACAAAGTCCCTATCACCAGCAGTACCAGTTGGATTCCCATCATCGGCAACAAAAATATCCGGAATATCACTTACCGTTATTGTCCCGGCAAATGCACCAACCGACAATAAAAGGATACCTGCGATTAGGGCCGCAAGCAAGGATTTCTTCATAAAACCTACCCTCCTTTCTTGAGGTTTACTTTTCTCTTCTGTCTACGGCAATAACAAGGGTTAGTTTGGCAACCACCAAAATCTTAATTTCACCTCCTATTTCCGTAGCATAACAAATAGGTTTTTAGCTGGTACATTCACCCCCAAATTATATTGTTTCATAACTTTATCTTTAACTTATTTTAAAATCTATACCAATTATTTCGCCTATGTCAACAAAAAAAAATGTTTTTTTTATCTTTTTTTGTCTTTATATTATTCCCTAACTTGGGAATACTAATTCCCCTTCCCTAATAGTCTTTTCGACAATTTTCATAGTTTAAATTAGCTCTATGATAATCTTCTTTGGTTACACTCCTATATATTTTTTATGATGAAAACTATTACGGTAAAATTATGTAATATATATTACAATTTACATAACCTTCCTTATTTCTATTTTCTTCTAACTCTACAAAGTTATAAAGTGGACTCTATATTTCCACGCTGAATGCCTAATAAAATAAAACCTTTAAAACAAAACTTGTCAACCTTTTTATACACATTATTTCCAATCATGTCCTTCAATCCTATTTCCTGAATCCATATTGGATCGTGAATCAGTATATAATCTGGCTTATAATATTTAAACCAATCTCCCCATTTTCTCTCCCCCAGAAGTTTCGCATTATAAGGATTTACCAGTCCAAGAATATCCACAATATATCGCTTAGAATACCATCCAATATGTCCTATCTCAATACAAGCTACTTTAGCTTCCTCTTCGGTATTGTTTTTTAACCATATCCCTATTTCTCTATAATCTTTATTACTACTACTTCCCCGCCATTCATAAGAATAAGCCAACTGTTTTATAAAAATGTAAGAAAATATAATAGATATAAGAAATATCCCTACTATTTGTCCCTTTTTCATATTCCATTTACTGACAGCACTATAAATCCAATTTAAACCTAAAGAAAACAAGATATAACCCATCAAAAAATAAAGTGCATAGTACCAATGATAATTAGGAAGATTCAAAAACACATAAAAAGCGGTGTATAAGACCAAGAAAATAAGGAAGATGTGTATTATTTTACTCTTCAAATTCGATAATAAACCAATAATACTAACAACAATCAATAATGATAGTAATAAAACATCACCTTTAAAAAACCATTTAAATAATCCACCTGCATTAGTTATGATAAGGGGCCATTTACCAAATAATCCTGACCTACCCTGGTATATCTTAGTCATAAATGAATTAGGAAGAAATGAACCATAATAACTGTAGTTAAACAGAAAATGTGCACCAAGAAGAATCAACGGAATGATGAAAACTTTAATCGACGGAAAGCGTCTTTTATCGATAAAATGCATAATTATTAATGTAAGCACCAGAAATATTGACTCACCCCTTGTCAAAAAAATCAAACAAGAAACAATCCCCAGGGCAAAATACTTCTCCTCAATATACAACCATATTGCAAGAACAATCAAAAATAGAAAAAATGTCGTCTCCAATCCAAAAGTACAATAAAAATATATGTTACTCACAATCAATAATAATCCCATTCCGAGTATAAAATTATTAACCTTATCCCGAAATAATATGGCAATCATAACACAAGATAAAAACAGGAAAATACACCCTAACAAGACCTGCACACCCTGAATATCCCTTATAATAAACACAGCTGCTAAAGATAGATATGTATATAATGGAGAAGTTAAGGCATTGAATCGCTCACCTTTATTATATACTAAACCATCGCCTTCCATACAATTCGATATATATCTGTAATAAATCAGGGCATCATCAAGCTGATAATTCCTCATCAAAGAAGTAATGAAAACACATACAATAAAAGTCAATATTAACGCTATGGACAAAATCTTCCTGTTTGACCAGATATAATCAGGCAATTGCCTTTCTCCTTAAATAAACAAAACACAAAATAATCATCATCTAACTTAGCAAACACTCATTGTCAACACATAGGAGAAATGATTGAAAAAAAACATTGCCAATTTTCATTAACATATCCACTTATATATAGAATTAAAATCATACAGAGGTAATTTAGGATGGATTCAAAGTATAAGATACTCTCATTCTTATCGGCATTATTCACTCGACAATTCGAACTGCCCGAAAACTCCCAGATTGAAAATGATATGCTTGTCAAATTTCCAATGTTTGATGCAAAACCCGTTTTTCAAAACATACCCAAAAACTTTCCCCCAGAAATACCTCGCAC
>CAZYWQ010000463.1:0-2807 GCA_964651675.1 uncultured Candidatus Sumerlaeota bacterium
GTCGGTGCTGTTCGAGAGAAGAAGATTAATATGTTGATTTTGGGATGGCAGGGTAGGACACAGGCAACTCACTTTCTTTTGGGTAGTACAATCGATCCGATTATTGAACGCTCGCCCTGCAATATTGCGGTTTTTAAAAATTGTGGGAATCAGACATTCAAAAGAATACTTGTGCCATTGGCTGGGGGTCCAAATGGTGCTTTAGCTCTGGAAATAGCTTCTATCCTTGTCGATAAAGCCGATGGAGAAATCGTGACTTTTACTGTCGCAACTAAAAAACATACATTTGATCTGGTTAAGTTCGTTACCGAAAGTCAAAAGAATCTGGATTTTCCTATCGATAGGATCCAGAATAAGATAGTTACTGGCAAAAA
This sequence comes from uncultured Candidatus Sumerlaeota bacterium, assembly GCA_964651675.1. Taxonomy (GTDB): domain Bacteria; phylum Sumerlaeota; class CAZYWQ01; order CAZYWQ01; family CAZYWQ01; genus CAZYWQ01. The sequence continues at coordinate 375 of CAZYWQ010000463.1, forward strand.
TGCAGTTGAATCTATCCTCGAAGAATCAAAAAACTATGATCTTATCGTAATAGGAGCAAGTCAAGACCCACCTTTGGTTCAGTTTACAAGACAGTCCATCCCTGAGATTGTAGCACAGTTAAGTGAAAAACCTATCGTGATGGTTAAGGCGACAAAAGGAATACGATCCTGGGTTAAACGATGGATTTAATCGTTGCTTTTGAGAAAGCTTTCCATTAAAGTATGATGTAATAGTGTTATGGAAAGCTTACATTTCGGAATTCGGAGGTTTAAATATGAGAAAATTATTACATATAATTGCAACACCGAGAGCTGAAGAATCTCGAACACTTAAAGTTTCCAAAATTTTTCTGGAAGAATTTAAAAAGAAGTACCCTGAATGCGAGATAGATATATTAAATGTCTTTACAGAAAAAATACCTGATCTTACAATCAAATCGATTGATGGGAAATACAAATTATTATCAGGTAAGGAATTATCCGAAGAGCATAAGGAAGCCTGGAAGGAAATTGTCGCACATATAGAAAGATTCTTATCAGCGGATGCTTATCTGATAAGTACTCCGATGTGGAATTTCAGTATTCCGTATCGGCTCAAACAGTATATCGATGTTATAGTTCAGCCTAAATATTCATTTAGGTATGTTGATAGCGGTGTTGAGGGATTGGCAAGAAATAAAAAGATGGTTATCATTACAAGTCGGGGAGGGGATTATGGTCCTGAAAGTCCTGTTCATTCCTGGGATTATCAAGAACCGTACCTGAAAACAATCTTTGGATTTATTGGTATCTTAGATATTACTTTCATTAATGCTCAACCGATGGATGCCCTCGGAATTGATGTCCAGAAAGAGAAAATTGAGCTGGCAAAATCAATGGCAAGGGAAATCGCAAAGAAATTCTGAATAAACTAATAATACTATTTGACGATTCTTAAGTTTGGTTTTTTATTCAATTCCTAATTCTTTACGAATTTTTTTCTTTTCTGCTTCAATGAAAGCTTCTTTCACTTTTTCTTTTACTTCACTGAATGGCTTATTACCCATCTCTCTCTTATCCAGAATGTGATAAAAGATATATCCATTTCTACTGAATAGAATTGGACTTATGTACTTAGGCTTCTTGTCGGCTATGTCTATTTCAATCAGTCGACCAAGTTTATCTATCGGTTGCCATTCATCAAAAACTTTTATCATTAAGCCTCTTATAGAGTTATACCCATCGAACGAAAATTTCTCGGGATCATCACACTTCATAAAATCATTCCATATTTTATTAGCATTTTTCCACGCTTTCTTTTGCTCCATATGAATGTTATATGGATGTGTTTCGCTGTCAGGATTACTTGGAATGTTTACAACTATAATTTTTACCTCTGGAGGTGCTTTGTAATATGTATCTTTGTTCGCCTCATAAAAATTCAATAAATCCTCTTCAGAATATTTTATCTTTTTATATTCACTATTCATAACTTGATATATTTTATATTGTGAGATGAAGGCGTTTCGGAGAAAGTTGTATTCTTTAGAGTCTTTAACTTTTTTTGCTTCAGTGCTGTTGTACAACAGATCTGATTCTATTGCCTTCTTCATCATTGCTTCAAAAAACTCAACGGATTTCCTATCGCCAAAAATGTTGTGATGAGTGGTGAGAATGTCTCCATAAGTTACATCTTTCCCATTGAATCGATAAACAACTGTGTCTAATTCGGGAACTTCCGTTATATCTTCCTTAATCACTCTTTCGACTTTTTGCTTTGTTTTTTCCTCTTTATAAAATGATGAATAGAATTTATTAATGCGTTCTTTAATCATTATTCCTTCGATTCTCTGTTCAACACTTTCAAATGGTTTAGCTCCAGCAGGTTGTTTTTTATACACTTTTCCGAACATCAAACCGTTTTTTGTCTTGATGGGACCAAAGAAAGGAGCATTCGGATCAGCATTATAAAATATGTCGAAGATTTCATCTCGAATTTTTCCACGGTAGACTGTTCCCAAATAGCCGTCGTAATCCTCACCAATTGAATGATAATATTCCTTTGCAATCTCTCGAAAAGAAAACTGAGTATTTTCCAGTTTTCTCTTCCATAAATTTGCTTCTTCATCCGCAGAAGGACTGTTCTCAATCAGAAAACGAGCACCTTCAAATGAATCGGGCATTTTATATTCTTTGATATTGTCTTTATAATATTTCTCTTTTTCCGATTCTGTGGGTTTGAGTTCGAATCTCTTTAGATAATCAAAAATTTTTGGCACAACAAATTTATCGAATCTTTCAAGAATCTCAGGTGGTAAATTAACTTTTGAAAAGATGGATTTTTTAGCCAATTCATTATTACGAGTTATGTCATCTAATATTTTTTGCTGGTCTTTAGGAGTGTTCAGACTAAAATCAATGCCAATCTCAGGGCTGATTATTGAGAGACACTCA
>CAZYWQ010000464.1:0-2803 GCA_964651675.1 uncultured Candidatus Sumerlaeota bacterium
GTGTTGAGTTTTGTCAGAGAATAAGGAAAGATTCTCAATTAAACACAACCTATTTCATCTTATTAACAATTATTTCATCTCAGACAGAAAAGATTTTCGCTCTGGATTCAGGCGCAGATGATTATGTTACAAAACCTTTTGAAACAAGGGAATTGATAGCTAAAATCAGAGCGGGATTAAGGATAAGAAAATTACAAAAGAAAATAGCTGAACTTGAACATAAACAGGCATTGATTGAAGTGGCTACGACTCTCGGTCACAAAATAAATAATCCTTTGACTGCACTGGTTGGACAGCTTGAGATTATGGAAAGAAAAGCAAAAAAGAGAGATTACACAAATCTGGAAGCCAATATCGATCGGTGTTTGGAACAGAGTGAGCAAATTACTAAAATCGTTAGAAAACTGATTGATCTGTGTTATCCAAGATTGACAACATATTTAGAAGATAAGAAAATGCTCGATTTAGCTACTCGTTATGATAGTGAATAAGTCTTCTTCAAGATCCACATTATTTATGAGGCAAATCTTTCTTAACATTAATATTTCTTAATATGCTTTCATCCTCAACATTGATATACTCGACTAATTCCTTGTGATTCCTGATGACATCTCTTGCAGTCTCTTCATCACCTTGTAGAAACAGGTGATATGCATTTCGGGGAATGATTATGGGATGACCTGCTTTATAATTATATGAGGGAATAAGTATTTTATTTTCTTTTTTTTGTGCTGAATCAAATAATAATTTATATGTTTCGAGTTTGATTAGGGGATGATCTACCAGCGCAATCATAATTGCATCCGATTTATCCAAAAGGTGTTGAATAGCTAATTTCATCGATGAAAATTGTTCAGCGTCATAATCAGGATTGATTATCAAATTAAGTGGTTTTATATTTGAACACTTCCTAATTTCTTGCTCGTGTTTACCAACGACAACAAAGATATTTTCAATTCCGCAATCTTGCATATTTCCATATATTATTTCGAGGAAAGTTTGATTTCCAATCTTAGTCAATGCCTTCGGCATTCCCATCCTGCTTGACTTTCCTGCTGATAGTATTACACCATAAATTTCCATCTGGCAAATTCACTTAATTTATTTTACAAAATTATTATTGAGTTATGCCACAATAATGCAGTATCAAAATCCCAAAATGCAACAAACTTTAACGGTCGTAGAGCAATCCCCAAATTAGATAAATGTTAATACAGTTTAAGGAGGATTAAATCAGGATGCTATCGAGAAAGTATTTTATTTTTTCTGCTGAAATCATTGTGTTGGCAATAGCACTATTTCTTGTTATCTTATTCATAACCGACAACCTAATCAATTTTATAAATCTTCTCTATAGTCCATTTACGTTCATCGTAGTAATACTAATGGGCATAGAGTTTGTTGTTTTAAGAATATTAGACAGGTCGAAATTTCTACGACTTCAGATCAAAGCATTCCGAAAAAAGAGAAAAAGAACTCTTGCGATGCACAGAGAGTTATTAAGTAGACTAAATTCCATAGATGATAAACTTGATTCTATGGAAAATAAATTGTTTACTGAGACTTTTAAAGGTGATATTAATTGGTTAAAAAATCGCTTAATGAAATTAGAATAAATCAAGGAAAAACATTATGAGAATAGAGGAATCGGCAGAAACCTTTCGAGAAGATTTTAAAAAAGTGCAGAATGAAATCAGCAAATTCATTGTGGGGAATGAGGAGATTATCGAGGATGTCCTGATATGTCTGATAGTAAGAGGACATACACTATTAGAAGGAGTTCCTGGGCTTGGAAAGACTTATCTGGTCAAGACATTAAGCGAAGTCCTGGATTTAAGTTTTTCAAGGATACAATTTACTCCTGACTTAATGCCTGCTGATATAATCGGCACAAATTTCGTTGTCGAAAAAGAAGGTAATAAGGTTTTCGAATTTCAAAAAGGAGCTGTTTTTGCGAATGTGATTCTTGCTGATGAAATAAATCGTGCAACACCGAAAACGCAATCAGCCCTACTCGAAGCGATGCAGGAACATCAGGTCACTGCCGGTGGACAATTGAGAAAGCTTGATGAACCATTCTTCGTTCTTGCAACTCAGAATCCGATAGAAATGGAAGGAACTTATCCATTACCGGAAGCTCAGTTGGATAGATTTTTCTTCAAGCTGAAGGTCGAGTATCCATCTCTGGATAATCTATCGGTTATTATGGATCGGACAACAAAAGGCGAAGTGCCTTCTGTTTCAAAAGTAATCAAGAAAGATCGCCTATTAGAAATGCAAAGTTTCATCAGAGATGTTCCGATTGCTGAGCCAATTCAACAATACGCCTTAAAGATTGTTCTTGCAACACATCCAAAAAGCGAATGTGCAATCGAGATGACTAACAAATATGTTCGATACGGTGCCAGCCCAAGAGCCTGTCAGTCTCTAATCCTTTCTGGAAAAGTCAGAGCACTTTTGGATGGAAGATATAATGTAAGTTTCGGCGACATAAAAAGAAGTGCATTCGGAGCATTAAGACACCGCATAATCCTGAATTTTGAAGGAGAAGCTGAAGGGATCGAAACCGATAATATAATAAACACAGTTTTATCCGAAGTTTCGGAAACATAATCCTGTAGGGAACGGTTTGAAACCGTTCCCTACAAAAAATTGGATTTTCCATACTCGACAAACTAATGATAAAAGAGAAACTATTAGATACAGATTTTTTAAAGAAGCTTGAGAGATTAACTATCTTAACAAAGAAGGTAGTAACAGGTCGACTAAAAGGGGAAAAACGCAGTAAGAGAAAAGGTCAGAG